>CAZOWH010000066.1:0-9416 GCA_964583425.1 uncultured Lachnospiraceae bacterium | reverse complement strand
GGCGGATGTGAAAAAGCTGATCTTCAGCTCCTCCGCTACCGTTTACGGCACACCCGAAAAATGCCCCATTACCGAGGATAGCCCTACGGGCAATTGCTCCAACCCCTACGGCTGGACCAAATATATGATCGAGGTCATTTTGCGTGACTACTGCGTATCCGATCCCGATATGCAGGTGATCCTGCTCCGTTATTTCAACCCCGTCGGTGCACATAAAAGCGGCATGATCGGTGAAAACCCCAACGGCATTCCCAACAACCTCATGCCCTATATCACGCAGGTGGCTGTCGGTAAGCTGAAGGAGCTTTCGGTATTTGGCAACGATTATCCCACTCACGACGGCACAGGTGTGCGTGATTTTATCCACGTGGTGGATCTTGCCCGTGGTCACGTGGCAGCACTCGGCTATGACAAGAAGGGCGCCTCGGTATTTAATCTCGGCACCGGCACAGGCTACAGCGTGCTGGATATGGTTAAGGCGTTCAGTGAGGTAAATGGCGTGCCCGTGCCCTACAAGATCGGTCCGCGTCGCCCCGGTGATATTGCCGCTTGCTACGCAGATCCCTCCAAGGCAAGAAATGAGCTTGGTTGGGTAGCGGAGCATGATCTCAACGACATGGTACGCGACTCCTGGAGATGGCAATCCCAAAACCCCAACGGCTACGAGGACTGATGTATTTGGCGCAGACGGCTTCCTCCCGCGGTTCGGCGTATGTCCCCTAAAAATTGCTATGCAATTTTTAGCAAGAACGCTCAGAACCTTCTTGCGTACGCCTATCACCGCACGATGAAACCGTCTGCATCCAAATCCATATGTCCAATGAAATTTGGGTTGTGGTAAGGTTTATACGGTTGTAGCAGCTCTCACATATGCAAAAGAGGACGGCAGGCTTGCCGTCCTCTTTTGCGCATTATCACAATAAAGCGGGAGACAATTTTATCCAAAATGTCTCTTGCATAAAATTATGAAATATGGTAAAATATATATAGTAAAGGCAATGTGCGGCGTAGCTTGCGCCGCTTTCTAATGATGGAGCAGGGAGGTTTTGACAGATGTTTCAGGTTGGAGAATATATCGTGTACGGCATTAACGGCATCTGCCGTGTAGAGGATGTTTGCCCGTCCCCTTACGACAAAACCGATCCGCGCACCTATTATCTGCTGGTGCCTGTCAACAATCCCATGAGCTCTACCATCTACACTCCCGTGGATAATGACCGTGTACCGATGCGACGTCTGATGACCGAGGCGGAGATCGAGGCACTGATTGCGGATATGCCCGCCATAGAGTTGCTCGCCGTGCCGATCGAAAAGCAGCGTCGTGAGATCTACCGTGCCACAATCGGCACCCTGGCGCCGCAGGGCTACGTGCAGGTGATCAAAACCGTGCACCGCCGACGCGAGGAGCTGACCGCCGCACACAAGCACTTTCCTGTGACCGACCTCGAATACGGCAGGCTTGCAAAGCACCTGCTTTACAGCGAGTGTGCTCACGTGCTGGGGCTTGCGGAGGAAAGCATGGAGGAATATATTGCCGCCCGTGTTCCAAAGGCGGAATGATAGGCACCTGTGCCGCAAAAAAAGCCATCTCCCCATGAATGGGGAGATGGCTTTTTGCGTTCAAGGTGAGCAGCCGCGAATTTTGCCGTCTCCTTGGCATTCGGCAAGAAAAGTTAGTAGAGTGATTGACATTTTGCCGCAAAGTGCTATAATGAAAGCATAGTTTTATGAGAGGTGAAGAATGATGAAACTTGGATTTATCGGAATGGGCAACATGGCAACGGCGCTCTGCCGTGGATTTGTGGCATCCGGCAAGCTGCAGGGCTGCGAGATCTGCGCTTTTGACCCCGCAGCCGAGCGGCTTGGCGCCATGGCAGCGGAGCTTGGCTTTGTGCCGCTTTCCTCGGAGCGGGAGGTGGCGGAGGCTGCCGATATGGTGCTGATGGCGTGTAAGCCCTATCACGTGGCAAGGGCTGTTGCCGCTATGGGAGAGGCACTTGCGGGCAAGGCGCTTCTTTCCATTGCATTGGGATGGGATCATGCCGCCTATCGTGCCATTGTTGCCGATACCGTTCGCGTGCAGTTTGTGATGCCCAATACGCCCGCTATGGTAGGAGAGGGAATGTTTTTGTTTGAAGAAACCACCTCCTTTACCGCCGCGGAGCGCGTTGCCGTCAGCGAGCTGTTTGCCGCGATCGGCACCGTGGAAACGCTGCCCACCTCCCTGATGGGGATCGGCGGTGCGCTGTCGGGCTGCGGTCCTGCCTTTGTGGATCTGCTGATCGAGGCGTTTGCCGATGCAGGCGTGCTCTACGGCTTGCCCCGCGATAAGGCAATGAAGCTGGTTTCTCAAACCGTAAAGGGCGCGGCAAAGCTTCAGCTGGAAACAGGGCTGCATCCGGGGGTGCTGAAGGATATGGTCTGCTCGCCGGGGGGCTCCACGATACGAGGTGTTGCAGCACTGGAAAAGAACGGCTACCGTGCCGCCTGTATTGCAGCCATTGAGGCGATCATGAAGCAATAATAAGGGAGAAATGCATGAAATATAGAATAGATCACGATTATCATATTCACTCTTTTCTTTCCACCTGCGCCCATGATCCCGCACAAACCAAGGATTTTATCCTGCAAAAGGCAAGGGAGCTGGGGCTTTCTCGCATCTGCCTGACCGATCACTATTGGGATAGCGCGGTATCGGGTGCCTCAAAATGGTATCAGCCTCAAAACTTTGCGCACATCAGCAAGGTAAAGCCCCTGCCGCAGGCGGAGGGTGTGCAGTTCCTTTTTGGCTGTGAAACCGATATGGATAAGCACATGACCGTGGGGTGTCCTCCCACCCGTTACGATGATTTCGACTTTATCATCATTCCCACCACCCATCTGCACATGATGGGCTTCACCATTGACGAGGCTGATGACAGTACCGAGGCGCGGGCAAGGCTTTGGGTGGAGCGTCTGGATCATTTGCTGGATCAGCCCTTACCCTTTCATAAGATCGGCATTGCGCATTTGGTGGCAAACCTTATCAATTGGAAAAATAAATCTCTTGAGGATGTTGTTGCTACGCTGAATATGATTCCCACCGCAGAAATGGAGCGTCTGTTCGCCAAGGCTGCACAGGTGGGGTGCGGCATCGAGTTAAATCTTTGTGATGCAAAGAAATTTGCGGGTGGTGATGCAGATGTATTTCTGCGCCCCTTTCGCATTGCCAAGAGCTACGGCTGTAAGTTCTACCTTGGCAGTGATGCGCATATCCCCTCGGAATTTAATCGCTTTTGCGGGATCTACGAGCGTGCGGTGATGTTGCCGATCTCAAGGAGAGCGATAAATTCCATATCTCGCGCTAAATACAAAAGCCGCGTGTTCATAGCGAACACGCGGCTTTTGTATTGTTCTTATGCGCGGGTAACTTTGCCCGAGCGCAGGCAACGGGAGCAAACCGCCACGGTGGTGGGGGTCCCGTCAACGATAGCCTTTACCTTGCGGATATTGGGCTTCCAAGAACGGTTGGTCTTGCGGTTGGAGTGAGAAACGTTCTGACCGAACACTACGCCCTTGCCGCATACACTGCACTTTGCCATATTGACACCTCCTGTCACACCTCGCGGTGCGTATCGTTATATCCATTGTATTTTTAACAGCGACAATTATTATACCATACAAAAATTTAAAATGCAAGACTTTTTTGCAATTTTTTCGAACTTTTCTCCAAATTGCCGAAAACTGCGTTTAAGGCGCCTTCTGTATAGGGTAGATCAGGGCACGCACCTGCGCGAAATCGCCTGTGGCCAGGGCATCCCGCATCAGTGCTTGTGCGGTGTCGCTCGGTGTCTCGGTAGCAGGGGCAGTCAAAAAGACCGTCAGCGCGGGCGCAGCACCCTCAGGTGCTGTTATCACGCGGCTTTGTGCTGCGGGCAATGCCAATTCGGCGGCAAAGCGGTGATGATCCAGCAAAAGCGAGAGGGCGTGCGGCGGCAGCTCGTTACCCGCAGGCAGCGTCAACGCGGCGGTAAGTGTTGCCTTTTTAAAGTCGGCACCTGCCTCAAACACCTTTACCAATAACTGCATCAGCTGCGGGAGAGCTGATGCCTCTGTGCGCACGCCTGCCATCACATGACCGTCTGCTGCGGTCAGCTGTACTGTGGCAGGGGACACGTCGGGCGCTTCCCGAGGCAGTGTCAGTGTGATCGCGTGTGCGCCGTGCCATGCGCCAAGCAACGTGCGGGGGAGCGACAGCATAACATTAATACCATCTCGCAGTACGATCATATCGTGCTGCATCAGTCTGCCGACCAGCTTTAGCGGCGCGCCACTTGTCAGCATGATATTGGCAACACCTGCCTCAACGGCAAAGATCACTGTATTGCGGCAGGCATCGACCAGTGCGGCGGTGCCATGCTCTGCCGCAAAGGAGGGCAGATACATCGTGTCAAGCTCCGCGCCAAAGGGGAGCGTTGCCAAATGCACGCCAAGTCCTTCTTCGCCGATCACCGCCACGGGTGTGGGCGAAAAGGCAACAAAGGCATGCCAAAAGCGCGCGACTGTCTCTGCAAGCGTTGTACCCGCATCGGCGGTCAGCGCCAGCAAGATCTGTCCCGCATGGGGCGGCACATGGTGGGGCGCTTTCTTTATCGGTGCGGCGGATATGCCTTCTATTTCCGGCACGCCGCCAAGGGCTTCACCCCTTGCGGCAGTGGCAAGCTCTGCCGCAGTGCCGCAAAACAGAGCATTACCTGTGGATGTGCGTCCCGCGCGTGCAAGATAAAGCGTGGCGGTCTGCATCACGTCAAGCAATGTGGGAGCGGTGTCCCGCGCAAGCGTTTCGCGCTTGCGACAAATATCCTGCCATACGCGTGCGGCGGTAGGATCCTCAAAGTGCAGCTCCTGCAAAAGCATGGTCTCGGGCGAGCGGTAAAGCTGTGTTGCCAGCGCGCCGAGAAAGATCAGATCCCCCACCAAGGGGTCACGGTGCGTGGGGGTGAAGTGGCGTTGGCAAAAGCGCAGCCCCTCCACGCTGATCGCAAGACCAAGCTCCGACTTCAGCGCCGTTAGCTGCGGGGGCGTGAGACAGCAAAAGCCCTGTACGGTTCTACTGCAAAAATCGGGAGTAAAACGGGTCGTTATCATGGCATTACCCTTCCTTTTCGGCAAGTAGCTTGCCGTTTGTAACCGATGTCAGACGCACGGGCAGTATTACGCTGTGCAGGGGGACATCGCTCTTTATTGCCACCTCTAAGAAATTGTCGGTGTGACCGATGGCAAGTCCCGCTTCAAGGGTTTCAAAAAGCACGGTACGGTGCGGTTTTTTCAGCGCATTTCGGAGGCGCTCCGCACGTATCTCCTCACCTATCTGTATCAGCGCCGCAGAGCGCGCCTTCTTCGTAGCATTATCTATTTGTCCTGTCATTGCGGCGGCAGGTGTGCCTGCGCGCGGCGAGTAGGCAAATACATGCATTTGTAAAAAAGCCGCTTCGCGTGCAAAATCCAGCGTTTCTTTGAAGTTTTCCTCGGTCTCGCCGGGGAAGCCGACAATAAAATCGGCGGTCAGCTCCACATCCTCTATTGCGGCGCGCAGACGCGCAATGCCGTCAAGCGCCATTTGGCGATTATACTTGCGCTTCATCGCAGCAAGCACAGGAGAGGAGCCGCTTTGTATGGAGAGATGGAAATGCGGCGCCAGATGCGTGAGCCGCGCAAGGCGTGCAACAAAGCTTGCCTTCATCAGAGAGGGATCAAGGGAGCCAAGGCGTACCCGCCCGATCCCTTCGATCTTGTCCACTGCCTCCAATAGGTCAATAAGCGAGCAGTTGTCAAGATCACGCCCCCAAGAGGCGGTCTCAATGCCCGTGAGCACTACCTCGCGGCAGCCGTTTGCCACTAGACCCGTGACCTCATTCACCACGTCGGCAAGCGGCTTGGAGCGCACCCTGCCGCGTGCCGCGGGAATGGCGCAGTAGGTGCAGTGATTTTCACATCCGTCCTCGATCTTTACATAAGCACGCGTGCGTGCAAAATGGGTGATCTTCATTGGCTCAAATGCGGCTTTTTCAATGTTATTTACGGTGGTTTGGGGTACTTTTGTCTTTTTGCCGCTTTCCAGCAGTGCCACTGCCGCTTCCACTACAGATAGCTTGTTGTCATTGCCGCAAATGTAGTCTACCCCCTCTATTTTTGCAATATCGGCGGGGTGAGACTGTGAAAAGCAACCTGTTACCAAAATAAATGCATCGGGAGAGAGCGTAGCCGCGCGGCGGATCATTTGCCGCGCCTTGCGGTCGGATTCGGCAGTTACCGTGCAGGTGTTGATCACGTAAATGTCGCAAGCCTCCGTGGACGAGCCAACCGTGAAGCCGCGGGCGAGAAACGCCTCGGCAATTGCCTCGCTTTCATATTGGTTTACCTTGCAGCCAAGCGTGATAATACCAACCGTCGCTTTGGTTATCATGGCTATACCTCCTTCCGCACATGTCAATATCTTATTTTATCACTTTTTTTGTGCGCGGTCAACACCCACGCAAAGTTTTTCGAGTTTTTCAAAACCACTTGCAAAAACACTGTATATCATATATAATTAAAGCATCTGATCATGATAAAGGAGGGGCAATATGCGCATTTTACGGATCGAGAAAAACGACGCGGGGCAGCGCCTTGATAAATTTCTCACCAAAGCGGTAAAGGGTCTGCCCCTTTCCATGATGTATAAGGCAATACGCACCAAAAAGATCAAGGTAAACCGCAAGCGCGCCGAGGCAAATCAGGTGCTGGTAGCAGGGGATGAGGTACAGCTTTTTATCAAGGAAGAGTTTTTCGATCTCCCGCAAAACGATAACAGTGCACTTGCCTCCATCAGACCCAAGCTTTCTATCATTTATGAGGACGAAAATATCATGCTCCTTAACAAGCGCCCGGGCGTGCTGGTGCATGAGGACACGGCAGGCGGCGAAAACACGCTGATCCTGCACGTAAAGGCATATCTGTATCAAAGCGGAGAGTATGACCCCGCCGCGGAGCAATCCTTTGCCCCCGCGCTTTGTAACCGCATTGACCGCAATACGGGCGGCATTGTGATCGCGGCCAAAAACGCCGAGGCGCTCCGCGTGATGAACGAGAAGATAAAGCAAAACGAGATCTCTAAATTTTATCTCTGCGTAGCACACGGCAAAATGCCGCGAAAAGCCGATACGTTGGTGGGATATTTGCGCAAGGACAGCGATAAAAACCTGGTTACGGTATCGGATACACCCATAAAGGGCGGCAAAAGCATTGAGACACGCTACTGCGTGCTGCAGGAAAAGGACGGTAACTCTCTCCTTGCGGTGGAGCTGGTAACGGGCAGAACACATCAGATCCGCGCGCATCTCGCGCACATCGGGCATCCCCTGCTGGGGGACGGAAAGTACGGCAAAAACCGCACCGAAAAGGGCAGGGGCTATAAGTATCAGGCGCTGTATGCTTATCGGCTGGTTTTCGACCCCGTTGGTGGGGATAATATCCTTTCGTATCTGGAGGGACAAGCATTTGAGATCCCCGAGGACGATGTGTGGTTTCTGCAGGATTTTATGTAATTTTTAGGAAGGATTACGGCAGCAAGCGGCGGCAACCGCCGCCTGCTGTCCCACGTGTGCTATGCAACAGCATTTCAAAAAATATATGTGGCTTTCGTTGCCGATCAGCGGGGTATTGACAGGGCTTTGTCTGGCATTTCCGCAGATCGGCTTTCTTGAATGGATCTCCATGATCCCCGCGCTTTTGTTCTTTTTTACGGTGGCGCGGGATAAGGCCGTGCGCTACCGCCGCCTTTATCTTTATGGCCTTTGCTATTATTTTTCCTTTTTTATGACAGCCCTGCATTGGTTTTTGAACCTTTACCCGATGGATTTTCTCGGTGTTACCAAGGGTGAGGCGGTGGCGCTGGTTGCCATTTGCTGGGTTGGGCTTTCCTTGCTGCAAACGATTTTTGCTGCGCTTGTGATCCCCCTCTTTGGGCTTCTTTGCCGTAGCTCCCTAATGGAAAGGTTTACATCTTTTACGCCTCTTTTGTTTGCCGCGCAGTATGTGATCGCCGAGTGGAGCCAAACACTCACGTGGATGGGCGTGCCGTGGGCACGCCTCGCACTCGGGCAAATCGAGTATGGCGTCATAGCGGGTAGTGCCGCTTTGTTTGGCTCATATTTTATCACGTTTGCCATTGTTTTGGTAAACGGATACCTTGCATGGGGCATTTTACATCACAGGGATATCCCGCGGCTGCGACTCTCGGCAGCGGTGGCGGCTGGGGTGCTTGTGCTGCAGCTTTCTTGCGGTATGATCGGTTATTTTACCGCCGATCCCGAGGCGGGCACGCCCGTGGTGGTTGCGGCGGTGCAGGGAAATGTCGGCTCGGATCTCAAATGGACGGCAAGCAGCCGCGTCAAAAGCTATGAGGTCTATGAAAAATATACTGCCGAGGCGGCGGCACAGGGTGCCGAGATCGTGGTGTTTCCCGAAACCTTTATTCCATCCGAATTGGATGAGGGCACCGAGCTTGGGGAATATGTTGCAGGTCTTGCAAGGACCTACAATGTCACTATTCTTTGCGGCGGCTTTCATACCGATGCCGCAGGCAATGAATACAATGCAACCTTTGCCGTTTATCCCGACGGCACCATTGATGATACTGTGTATGCCAAGCGCCATCTGGTGCCCTTTGGCGAGTACGTACCGTGGCGCCCCGTGATTGAATTCTTCCTTCCGTTGCTTGCCGACATTGGTATGCTTTCCACAGATCTTGCTCCCGGCACCGATAGCGTGCTGTTTGATACCGCATATGGCAAGATTGGCTCTCTGCTTTGCTTTGACTCGATCTATGAGGAGCTGACACGCGACAGCGTGCGTGACGGTGCAAATCTTATGGTCCTGCCCACCAACGACTCCTGGTTTACCGATTCGCGCGGTATTTACATGCATCATGCGCAGGCACGCCTTAGGGCCATTGAGAGCGGCAGGTGGATCGTGCGCGCTGCCGATACCGGCATTTCCTCGATCATTGCCCCCGATGGCACCGCGCATGATGCGCAGCCCCCCATGCAGGAGGGTATGGCGCTTTATACCGCCTATGTACGCGACAGCATTACCCTTTATACGCGCATTGGCAATTTGCTGGTTTGGATATTGATCGCTGTGGTGCTGGCAGTGCCTACGGCAGAATTTGTTTTATGGTATAAAAGAAGAAAGACAGTATGATGAATATACGACTCACCCGCGTTAGAACAAGCAGGCGAATATGATAGGACGCGTGTATTTGTCCGGAAAGCCGGAAACGATCATTTTGCCTTAATTGCCTTATGTGGAGAATAAAATAAAAATCCCGCACCGTTGTGCGGGATTTTTACTTTCATTGTAAATCAGTCGGTCACATAGGGCAGCAGTGCTACCTG
>CAZOWH010000065.1:0-9445 GCA_964583425.1 uncultured Lachnospiraceae bacterium | reverse complement strand
AAGGTATTTTTTGAAGAAAAGCGATTAGAGATAAGGGAGATACTACGACAATTATTATCGGCGCGTAAGCCTTATATTTTCTTGCATTTTCCTGTTTTGCTGTAACGTATGTAAACGATAGTGAAAAAGACAGCATACAGGAGCATATTCAGTATCCACGAGACCAAAAAGCAAAGCATGACGGTGCTAAACATGGGGAATAGCGGGTAGACCAATTGCATCCACAATATGCGGAAGCCGAGCGTAAAGGCGATGTTCGTGATGCTTGTGAAAAGCGGATAGCCAAACGCCTGAAGTGCGTGTGAAAGGGTGGCGTTGATGGCGGCAATAAAGGAAAAGAGCGTGACAAAAAACAAGCGCTGCATGCCGTAGTCTATCGCTGCTACAGCCGTCGAGCCGACTATGATGCCGAGCCAGAATCTGCCGGTAAAATAGAGCAGAACGCCAAGAGAGCCCGAGATGAGCACGTTAAATCCAAGCAGATACCAAAAGGATCTTTTGACGCGCGCCGCATTTTTTGCGCCTATATTCTGTCCGATGAAGGTTGTTGCAGCTGTGGAAAAGCCGTCCGAAAATGCGCCCGCGATAGTCTGAACGGAAGTCGCGGCAGAGCTTCCCGCAACCGCGTCAACGCCATAGGAATTGATGGCAGTTACGATCTGGAGGTTTCCGAGGGGAAGCACAAGCAGGGATATCGAGGCGGGGATACCGAAGCGCAAGATTTGTATAAATGTGCCGGAATGAAAGCGCATTTTATGAACGGAAAAGCTGATTTCACTTAAATGGCTGAGACGCCATAACACCAAAACGGCACTCAGGATATTTGAAACGGCAGTTGCGATCGCCACTGCCAGTACCTTTTGCGGCAGCACGAGACAGAGGATGACGTTGAGCACAACGTTCACAATGCCCGCAGCGGTGATATAAAAAAGCGGTCTTTGCGTGTCTCCGAGTGTTCTCAGTATTGCCGAGCCGTAGTTGTAAACCAGCGTGGCGGGGGCGGCGGCAAGATAGATCCTTGTATAGATCACGGCATCGCGATAGCATTCGTCAGGGCACCCGGTTGCGGTGAGAAATGCGGGAACAAACAGCACGCCTGCCAGTGCCACAACAGCGCCGAGCAGAATGCCTGTGATAAACGAGGTGTCAATGGTTTTTTGTATCTTTTCGTTATCCTTTTGACCAATGTAGCGTGCAAGGATGATCGCCGTTCCCGTTGAAAGACCCACGGCACCGTTTATGATCAGCAACGTTACAACGGTGGTGGTGCCGATCGCAGCCACGGCAACGCTGCCCGCCATATTGCCAAGCACTGCCTTGTCGGCTATGCTGAAAAAATTTTGCAGTATTGTGGAAAGAATCAGGGGAATCGTGTAAACAAATATCAGCTTTACGAGATTACCCCTTGTTGCGTCTACCTTTTTTGCCATAGCTGTTGTCCTTTTTTCTTCATTGCTTCATGGGCGAAGGTGTCTTTATTCAAAATATCGCTTTGCCTGCTCAATGTCGCATCGGATCTGCGCTTCCAGCTCGACAAGATCGGCAAAGCGGCGCTCCTCGCGCAAAAAGCGCAAAAAGGAAACCGTCAGCTCCTTACCGTAAAGGTCACCGTTAAAATCAAAAATAAAGACCTCACAATTCACGTCCTTACCTCGGTTCACCGTGGGGCGCACGCCAACATTGCAAATACCCGTGTGCGTACGTCTGCCATGCTTGATGGTTACGGCGTATACACCGTGCATCGGTACCAGTGCACCTGCGGGGAAGGTGAGGTTTGCGGTGGGCAGCCCCATTGTGCGCCCCAGCCTTCGCCCGTCGGTGACGGTAGCCGTAAGCGCGTAGGGGCGACCCAGCAGACGCGCCGCATCATCGGGGTGTCCGCCCTGAAGCATGGCGCGCACCAGGCTGGAGCTTACGGTGTAGGGGCCATCGGTCACGGGTGGCATGACCGAGACCGCGCGCTTGCCGCCCGCACCAAAGCGGTGCAAAAGATCTGTGGGCGTGCCTGCGCCCTTCGCACCGAACGAGTAGTTGAAGCCGCACACCAGCATTTCGGCATGGCATTCGCCAATCAGGATCCGGTCAATAAAATCCTCGGGCGGCATATCCTTGATAGCGGGAAAGTCGTAAAGCACGGCAAAGTCAAGCCCTGCCGCTGCGATCAGCGCAAGCTTTTCCGTGAGGGTTGTCAGCTGCGGTGTGGGGGATTTGGAAAGCGTTGCCGTGGGGGGCGTGGTAAAGCAGAGCACACCCAATCGCAGCTTGCGCTCGCGCGCGGCGTTCAGGCGTTTTAGCTCGTCAAAGAGCGCACGATGCCCCACGTGCACACCGTCAAAATGCCCAAGACAGAGTCCACACCCTTGCTCGAGCATGATAGGGTTATCCTTGTGCTTAAACTTGATCACTTCCACTGCTTTCATCTCCCGTAAATTTCTCTTTGCTATTATACCCGATTTTTGTCGAGATTGCAACCCCTCTTGCGGAATTGACGGTGTAAATTACACGCGGTAGCGGGTTTTGATGTATTGAAGCGGCGCGCCTGTTGCATCCTCGATATGCACACGGCGGGCGATTCGTGAATCGCCCCTACGGTGCTTGAGCAAATCATGCGCATCATGATTACCCCCACCATAGGGTACGGGTCTTGGTGCTTTCGTGCATCGCAATTTGCGCGCGCATTTTGCACAAAAACGCTTGTGTGGATTTTGTTTGAATTGTTGAAATTTACAAATGTCAAAAAATGCACAAAAACACCTTGACAAACGCTGCTGTTCGGGATATAATTTTAATGGTTAGTAATGGCTAACTTTAACATAAGCGCGTACGCGCGCACCTTATTTAAAGGAAGGAAACGATCATGCTGCCCTTAACTTTTGCCAACCTGGGTGAAGAAAACATCATCAAAAAGATCGGCGGCACGCCTGAGGTGAAAAAGCACCTTGAGGATCTCGGCTTTGTGGTGGGCGGTAATGTTACCATTATCAATGCCATTGGCGGCAATGTGATCGTAAATGTAAAGGAATCGCGTATTGCCATCAGTCGCGAGATGGCGCAAAAGATCATGGTGTAATGCACAGGCGTGCTTAACATATTAAATTCAAGAGAAGGGGGAAGGGCAATATGACACTGAAGGAAGTGGCAATCGGCAGCACCGTAAAGGTAGTAAAGCTCCATGGCGAAGGCGCAGTAAAGCGCAGAATTATGGATATGGGACTTACCAAGGGTGTTACCGTTACCGTGCGCAAGGTGGCGCCGCTCGGAGATCCGATCGAGCTGACCGTGCGCGGCTACGAGCTTTCTTTGCGTAAAGCAGATGCCGAAATGGTTGAGGTCGAGTAATTCATCCCCCAATTATTTTTTGGTTCATCAGTTAGCATTTGCTAACACAAACAATTCAAAATTTTAAAGAGAGGACACATCAAATGAACTTGAAAATTGCTCTTGCCGGCAACCCTAACTGTGGTAAGACGACGCTGTTCAATGCCTTAACGGGCTCGAATCAGTTTGTCGGTAACTGGCCCGGCGTTACGGTAGAGAAGAAAGAGGGTAAGCTCAAAAAGCATGATGGCGTGGTCATTACCGACCTCCCCGGCATTTACTCGCTTTCTCCCTACACCTTGGAGGAGGTGGTTGCGCGTAACTACCTGATCGAGGAGCGTCCCGACGCGATCCTCAACATCGTAGACGGCACCAACCTTGAAAGAAACCTCTACCTCACCACCCAGCTGACCGAGCTCGGTATTCCTGTGGTGGTCGCCATCAACATGATGGACGTGGTGAAGAAGAACGGCGACAAGATCGACATCAAGGAGCTTTCTCGTGCACTTGGCTGTAAGGTGGTTGAGATCTCCGCACTCAAGAGTGAGGGCGTGATGGATGCCGCCGAGGCTGCCATTGATGCCGCTAAGAGCGGCAAGACCGTTCCCCAGCACACCTTCTCGGGTGCTGTTGAGCACGCCGTTGCGCACATTGAGGAGGCAGCCGTTCACGGTCTGCCCGAGGAGCAGCAGCGCTGGTACGCCATCAAGATCTTCGAGCGTGACGATAAGGTGCTTGAAAAGCTGGATATCCCCGCTGAAAAGCTTGCACATATCGAGACTGACATTGCCGCTGCCGAAAAGGAGCTGGACGATGATGCCGAGTCCATCATTACCAACGAGCGCTATGTTTACATTGCCGAGGTGATCAAGGGCTGCTACAAGAAAAAGAGCGTCGGTAAGATGACCATCTCCGATAAGATCGACCGCGTGGTCACCAACCGCTTTGCAGCACTGCCCATTTTCGCTCTTATCATGTTCTTGGTTTATTACATTTCCGTAACCACCGTCGGTACTTGGGTCACCGACTACACCAATGACGGTCTGTTTGGCGATGGCTGGTACCTCCTCGGTATCGGCAGAAGCGCATATGAGGAAGCGGTCGACACCTATGTTGAGGAAAACGGCATTTTGGAAAAAGCTGCCGTGATCATTGCCACCAACCAGGCTGCCAACGATGATATCAAGGGTATTGACGACCTGACCGGCGCCCTTGGCAGCATTTACGACTCCGCATCCGAGGATGAGCCCGATTTCGGTGCATTTGAAGAGGCGGTAGCCTCCTACGGCGCGCAGCTTGTTGCGGGCATTGACGAGGCAGGCGAGGTAATTACCCTTGACGCTTGGCTGGAGGGCGAGATGGAAGCGGCTCCCGGCAACGACGAGTTCGGTGTTTGGGTTCCCGGTATCCCCGTGCTCTTTGAGAACCTTCTCGGCGCGATGAACGCCGCACCTTGGGTACAGAGCCTTGTGCTTGACGGCATTGTTGGCGGCGTTGGCGCCGTGCTCGGCTTCGTTCCCCAGATCCTTGTGCTCTTTATCCTGCTTGCATTCCTGGAGTCCTGCGGTTACATGGCGCGTATCGCATTCGTTATGGACCGTATCTTCCGCAAGTTCGGTCTTTCGGGTAAATCCTTCATTCCCATGCTGATCGGCACGGGCTGCGGTATTCCCGGTATTATGGCAAGCCGTACGATCGAAAACGAGCGTGACCGCCGTATGACCATTATGACCACTACCTTTATCCCCTGCGGTGCAAAGCTGCCCATTATCGGTCTTATCGCAGGCGCACTCTTCGATAATGCTTGGTGGGTTGCCCCCAGCGCATACTTCATCGGCGTTGCGGCTATCGTCATTTCGGGCATTATGCTCAAGAAGACCAAGCCCTTCTCGGGCGATCCCGCTCCCTTCGTTATGGAGCTTCCCGCATACCACCTGCCCACCGTTGGCAACATTCTCCGCTCCATGTGGGAGCGCGGCTGGGCGTTCATCAAGAAGGCGGGCACCATTATCCTTGCCTCTACCATTGTGATCTGGCTCTTCTCCAGCTGGGGAACCGCAGCAGACGGCTCTATCGTATTCTGCAACGAGGCACTTGAAAAGAGCGTTCTCGACTATGTGGGCGGTGCCGTTTCCTGGATCTTCGCGCCTCTTGGCTTCAACAGCGCTACCGCTACCGTGGCTACCGTTATGGGTCTTGTGGCAAAGGAGGAGGTCGTTGCAGTTCTCGGCGTACTCGACTTTGTCGATATGACCCAGCTTGCTGCATTCTCCTTCATGATCTTCAACCTGCTTTGCGCGCCTTGCTTCGCAGCGATCGGTGCAATGCGCCGCGAGATGAACAACCCCAAGTGGACCGCATTTGCTATTCTTTATCAGTGCGGCTTCGCTTACGCCATTTCTCTCATCGTATACCAGATCGGTGCACTCTTCGCAAAGGATGTAACCGCTAATCCGTTCGGTGTTATCGTGGCTGTACTCTTGGTAGCAGGTCTTTGCTACATGCTGGTTCGCCCCTACAAGGAGGCAACCAAGCTCGAGAAAAAGGTTGTTGTCAGCACCAAAAAGAATTCCTAAAATAAAGAAAGGTGATGAAAATGCTTGCATGGCTTTCCGCAAATTGGGGTAACATTGTGATCCTCGGTGTGATCGCACTTATTGTCGGCGCGATCGTGTTCTCCTATATACGCGCCAAGCGCCAAGGAAAGAGCACCTGCTCCTGCGGCTGCGGACAGTGTGCCATGCAGGGCATCTGTCACCGGCAAAAGGAACAGCTAAAGCAACAAAACAAAGAGGACCAATAACCAACAGGGGAGTGAGGAGATCATTTGACCTCCCCGCTCCCCCTCTTTGTCCTTTGCACCGTTGTGCTTGTTTTCATCTCTTGCGGGGTGTCAAGCGCGCGGAGATCTTCACCGCATGCTCGTATATCTCCACGGCGCGCGCGGCATCGTGCAGATCCTGCGCACTGTGGATAAACGCACCCCGTTCGGCTACTTTTATCTGCATTTCGGCAGAAAGTGAGAAGAAATACCGCGCACTGCTGCGGCTGCCTCTCACCAATTCGTTCAAATTTTCGTATCGCATACCTATACCCTTCGGCTATAGTATGCAAGCAAAGCGAAGGAGCTATTCCATGATTTTAACAACCGTAAAGATCGACGGTATGATGTGCGGCATGTGTGAGGCACATGTAAATGATGTTCTGCGCCGTACCTTCACCGTCAAAAGGTCAAGGCATCACACCAAAAGGGCACAGCGGAGCTTGTTACCGACGAGGTGCCCGATGTAGAGAAGCTGCGCGCTGCCATCGAGGGCACGGGATACCGTATGCTCGAGGTCTCGCATAAGCCCTATGCAAAGAAGGGCATCTTCTCCATTTTCAAAAAATGATCTCAATCTTGAAAATTCTTTTAACGCCCCAACGGGCGTTAAAAAACAAGCATAGTGTTAGCACGCGCTAACAAAAAAGGAGGCAAAAATGAGTGTAGTGATCGTAGGCGGCAATGAGTGCATGTCCCGCAGATATATTGACCTGTGCAAATCTTACCGCTGTAAAGCAAAGGTCTACCCGCTGCAAAGCGGGGGAATGAAGGATATCGGCACGCCCGATCTCCTGATATTGTTTACCAATACCGTATCGCACAAGATGATACGCTGCGCCCTGAGCCAAACTAAAGAGGATCGCACCCGCGTGGTGCGCGTGCACGGCGCCTCGGTTGCCGCGCTGAAAAGCGTAATGGAGGCGCATTGCAGATAAAAGCTTTTGTAAAGAGGTAAAAACGATGTTCGATCTTTTGGTAAAGCATTGCTCGCCCACGCTGGCGGGCTTGAAAACAGGCGGCTTGTTCGCTTGCGATATTGCCGATCCCGAAACCCTGCGGCGTGAGGTAAGCCTTTGCAACCGCATGCTTTCTGGCAAGGGCTTGCGTGTGCTGCCCGTGCGCTGCCGTGAGGGCAGGGCTCTGGTGTATGCCTACCGCCCGGCGCACCTCGCACGTGACCTCACAGCTGACCTCGCGCAAAGCATTTTGTATTGTCGCGGATACAGCTGCGATAACCCCTGTAAATGCGTCGCGGAGCTCATCAAAAGATGCCAAACGTGCAAGGATTTCCCGCATGAGATCGGGCTTTTTCTCGGCTATCCGCCCGAGGATGTGCACGGGTTTATCGAAAACAGATCTGCCTGCCACAAATGTGCGGGAATGTGGCGCGTTTACGGCGATCTCGGGCGTGCACAGACGCTTTTTGCAAAGTACAAAAAATGCAGTGATGTTTACGGCACGCAGTGGCAAAGGGGGGCGCCCATCGAGCGCTTGACCGTCAACTGTCACTGATGCCGAAAAAAACTTTAAATATCAATAGATGTGTGACAAAAAACGATTGACGTAGCCATGTCGGTGTGCTATAATGTACGCATAAATCCTCCTTTAGAAAGGAATAAATTTATGGAAATTCGTATCGGTATTTACGGCTACGGCAATCTTGGTCGCGGCGTTGAGGCGGCGATCCGCCAGAACAGTGATATGAAGCTGGCGGCAGTCTTTACCCGCCGTGATCCCGCAAGCCTTCAGCTGCAGACCGCAGGCGTGCCCGTGTATCATGCAAGCAAGGCAATTGAAATGAAAAATGAGATCGATGTCATGATCCTGTGCGGCGGCAGCGCCACCGACCTGCCGCAGCAGACCCCCGCGCTTGCCGCGCATTTTAATGTGGTGGATAGCTTTGATACCCACGCACGCATTCCCGAGCATTTCGCGAGTGTGGACCGTGCCGCAAGGGCGGCAGGTAAGGTCGGCATCATCTCGGTCGGCTGGGATCCCGGTATGTTTTCCCTCAACCGCCTGCTGGCGTCTGCCATCCTGCCCGAGGGCAAGGACTATACCTTCTGGGGCAAGGGCGTCAGCCAAGGGCATTCCGATGCCATTCGCCGCATAGAGGGCGTTGCCGACGCAAAGCAGTACACCGTGCCGGTGGAAAGCGCGCTTGCCGCCGTTCGCAGCGGTGCCGCCCCCGAGCTTACCACCCGCGAAAAGCACACACGTGAGTGCTTTGTGGTGGCAAAGGAGGGCGCCGATCAGGCAAGAATCGAGCAGGAGATCAAAACCATGCCCAACTACTTTGCCGATTACGATACCACCGTGCATTTTATCTCGCAGGAGGAGCTGAACGAAAAGCACGGCGGTATTCCGCACGGCGGCTTTGTCATTCGCAGCGGCAAAACAGGCATCAATAAGGAGCATAACCACATCATCGAATATAGCCTGAAGCTTGACTCCAACCCCGAATTTACCGCCTCGGTCATCGTGGCGTATGCACGTGCCGCATACCGTATGGCGGCAGAGGGGCAGAAGGGCTGCCGCACCGTCCTTGACGTGCCGCCCGCCTATATCAGTGCCGTCGCTCCCGCCGAGCTGCGCAAGACCTTGCTTTGAGCACACAAAATAAGCTGCGCCATGCTGCGTTGCTCCCCGCGTAGCCACACGGGAGTCGAACCCATAAGCCCTGCGGCGATAAATTTTCGCGTCTTTTGACACGTCAAGCCTTGAAAAGTCCACACTTATCTGCGTCTTGCCATGGCAAAATCCATCAAAAATTTATTTGCCGCAGGGTGCTTTGCAGTCTCGAGGGGATAGATTTTTTGCAAGACGCGTCGAATTTTTTGAGAAATATGCGGATATTTAAGAAAAATTCGGCAAAGTATTGCGGAAAAGATACCCCCCGAGACCTTGTGTGTTCGACTCCCGTGTGGCTACCCGCTTGACGTAGGTTACTACGCCTGCGCGGTGGCGGCTTCGGTGCGCCTTGCCTTGCTTGCTTCTTTTGCGTGCGGCATTGTGCGGTGCAGTGTTTGTGTAAACAAAAAAACGCCACGTGGTGTCTGCCACAGAGCAACAATAAACTGAATAGCACCTATCGACAGGAAAAGGACGAAGAATTGCTAAAATTCCTCGTCCTTTTTTCTTGGCAAGCACCGCATTTGAAGGCATAAATGCTATTTTTAGTTATGAGTTATGAGGTTCGCTTGCGCGAACCGTTATGAGCTTGCCTAATTGCTTTGCAATTAGGCAAGCGTTATGATATGATCGCCTTGTTACTTCAAACTGTGCCGAAGGCACATCATAACT
>CAZOWH010000064.1:0-9584 GCA_964583425.1 uncultured Lachnospiraceae bacterium | reverse complement strand
AGCTCAGCTGGTTAGAGCGCATGCTTGACATGCATGAGGTCATTGGTTCGATTCCCAACTGTCTCCACCATAAAAAAGACCGCAACGAAATTCGTTGCCGCTCTTGCTTTTTGTCTGTTTTTCGCTCAAAATCACACTTGACACATTATTTTTCGTGTTCTATAATGAATATGGATATTATCCAAAAAGGAGCACTGCCATGAAAATACTGAACTTTGGCTCTTGTAACGTGGATTACGTGTATTTAATGGATCACATTGTAGAGCCCGGTGAGACCGAAGCCACCGACAGCCTTTCCATCTTTCCCGGTGGAAAGGGGTTGAACCAATCGATCGCGCTGGCGCGTGCGGGGGCAGCCGTATATCATGCGGGGTGTATTGGCGAGGACGGCAAATTTCTTGCCGATACGCTTGCCCGCAACAGTGTGGATATATCCTACCTAAAGGAGGTCAGCGCCAAAAACGGGCACGCCATTATTCAGGTCAGCCGACAGGGCGAAAATTCGATCTTTCTCTTTCCCGGCTCCAATGTGATGATCGAAAAAGAGGATATTGACCGTGTGCTTGCCGAATTTGACGCGGGCGACCTTATTTTGCTACAAAACGAGATCAGCAATCTCAAGCATATTGTCATGCGAGCATACGAGCGAGGCATGCGCATTATCCTCAACCCCTCGCCGTGCAGCGGCGCGGTAAGTGAGCTCGATCTTTCCAAGATCTCCTACCTTATTTTGAACGAGCTTGAAGCGCGCACAATCTCGGGGCAAGCGGATGCCGACGGTGCACTGGCATATTTTAAAGCGCAGCATCCCGCGCTTGCCGTGGTGCTGACGCTGGGCAGCCGCGGCAGCATCTATCAGGATCGCTGCAATACCGTTTATCAGCCAAGCTTTAAGGTAAAGGCTGTGGATACCACTGCAGCAGGAGATACCTTTACGGGCTATTTTGTGGCGGGCGTTGCCTCGGGCATACCGTTGAAGGAGACCGTGCGGCTTGCCTCCTGTGCCGCAGGGCTGGCGGTTGCGCGGCACGGTGCCGAGCCCTCGATCCCGACCCTTGCCGAGGTACAGGATGCCCTGCGCCACCTTGAGACCAACAAGACTGCAAATAAAACCGATAAGTTGGCAGACATGATCACAAAATACACCGAGCAGCACATTGGCGACCTGACCCTTGACAGGCTGGCAGAGGCTCTGGGATATTCCACGGTTTACACAGGGCATCTTGTCAAGCAGATCATGGGGTGCTCCTACAAAAAATATACGTGCGAAAAGCGGCTTGCCTTGGCTGCCGAGCTGCTGAAAAGCACCGATCTTTCGATCGGTGAGATATTCGAGCGCCTCGGCTACCAAAACGAAAGCTATTTCCGCACCAAGTTTAAGGAAAAATACGGCATGAAGCCCCTTGAATACCGCAAGACCTACGGGGGATAAAAACACACGGGGCACTTGCGGCGTGCCCACCGGCATCATCTACCGCATTTCATTGTTTACCGCTCTTTATGTCATGAGCAAGCGATATCCTCGCACAATTGGCAAAAACTTTACAGATAACTTGACAGATGTAAATAATTCTGCTATACTGTAAAAGTCAATTTTTTCTGTTTTAAGAGGTAAACATGAATAGTGAAGTAAAAAGTCAAATTTTACAGTTGAAAAAGGAAAAGAACGCCGTTATTCTTGCACATTATTATGTTGCAGATGAGGTGCAGGCTATTGCGGATCACGTAGGTGACTCCTTTTACCTTGCCAAGATCGCCAAGGATATCAAGGCAGACATAATTGTGTTCTGCGGCGTGTATTTCATGGGCGAAAGCGCCAAGATCCTGAATCCCGAAAAAAAGGTGCTTATGCCGGATGTTAGTGCCGACTGTGCCATGGCACACATGGTTGCCGACGGAAGAATCGCTGAAATGCGTACAAAATACGATGATCTCTGCGTGGTTGCCTACGTCAATTCCACCGCAGCATTAAAATGCCAAAGCGATGTGTGCGTTACCTCGTCGAACGCCGTGAAGATCGTAAAGGCGTTGCCAAGCAAAAACATTTTCTTTATTCCCGATAAAAATCTCGGCAGCTTTGTGGCGAAGCAGATTCCCGAGAAAAATATTATTTTGAACGATGGATTCTGCCCCATCCATGCCACCATTTCGGCAGAGCAGGTGCGTGCCGAAAAAGAAAGTCACCCGAAAGCACTCGTTCTCACCCACCCCGAGTGTGAAAAGGAGATCGTGGCGCTTTCCGATTTTGTTGGCAGCACCCAAGAGATCATTGCATACGCAACAAAAAGCAGTGCCACCGAGTTTATTATCTGCACCGAGGAGGGCGTTCACTTCCGACTGCATACCGATAATCCGGAGAAAAGGTTCTATTTCCCGAGAACCCGCCCCTGCTGCCCCGACATGAAGCTGATCACGCTTGAAAAGGTACTGCATGTTTTAAAAACAGAGGAAAATGCGGTAACGATCGACACCAAGACACAAAAACAAGCAGCCGCTCCGCTTGAAAGAATGCTGCAGCTTGCGAAGTAATAAGATGATGATGAAAGCAGATATTGTAATCGTCGGTTGCGGCGTAGCGGGGCTTTATTGCGCGCTGAACCTACCCAAAGAAAAAAAGATCGTTATTGTAACAAAAAATATCGCACGCAAAAGCGATTCCTTCCTCGCGCAGGGCGGTATTTGCGTGTTGCGTGACGAAAGCGACTACGACGCATTTTATGAGGACACCCTGCGCGCAGGGCACTATGAAAACAATCCCGATTCAGTCAATATTATGATCCGATCCTCGCAGGAGGTCATTGGTGACCTTGTTTCCTTCGGGGTGCGCTTTGAAAAGAACGGCAAGGAATTTTCCTACACCAGAGAGGGCGCCCACTCCAAGCCGCGCATTCTTTTTCACGAGGACGAAACGGGCAAGGAGATCACCTCTCACCTACTGGAGGCAGCAAGGACGAGAGAAAATATCACGCTGATCGAAAACTACACCATGGTTGATCTGATCTGTGAGGGAAACGAATGCCGCGGCATTATCGGACACGATGCTAAGGGCTGCTATTCCGCTATCACTGCCGATTATACCGTGCTTGCCACGGGCGGCATCGGCGGGCTCTTTGCGCATTCCACCAATTACAGACACCTCACAGGAGACGCATTGGCGCTTGCCCTGAAATATGACATCAAGCTACAGCATATCGATTACATTCAGATCCACCCCACCACACTGTACACCAAGGAGGATGGCAGAGAGTTTCTCATTTCCGAATCCGTGCGCGGCGAGGGTGCTATCCTCCTCAACAGTAAGGGAGAACGATTTGTAAATGAGCTCCTGCCCCGCGATGTGGTGGCAAACGCCATTTTTGCAGAGATGAAAAAGGAGGGGAGTGCACATGTTTGGCTCTCCCTCGCCCCCATTCCCGAGGATGAGATCAAGGCACATTTCCCACACATCTATCAGCATTGCCTCGAGCAGGGCTATGATGTGACCAAGGAGCCCATTCCGATCGTACCGTCGCAGCACTACTTCATGGGCGGCATTGATGTAGACCGCTACAGCAAAACATCCATGGAGCGCCTGTATGCGGTGGGTGAGACCGCCTGCAACGGTGTGCACGGCAAAAATCGCCTTGCCAGCAATTCCCTGCTGGAAAGCCTTGTGTTTGCCAAGCGCGCCGCCGCACATATGATGAGCAGCTATACCGAAGCCCAAAACAATGATGATATCACAATAGACGCGAGATGCTATCAAAACTACAAGGATGAATATAAGCAAATGGTTTTAGAAGCCATAGAACAGGAGAGAACAAGCCATGAATAATATCACGATGAAAATGAATGCCGACGAGCTGATCCTCAGCGCCCTGCGTGAGGATATCACCAGTGAGGATATTACCACCAATTCGGTTATGCCGCATTACTGCCTCGGAGAGGTAGACCTTGTTTGTAAGCAGGACGGTGTGATCGCGGGACTTGATGTGTTCAAAAGAGTATTTGAGCTGCTCGACCCCAACACCGAGGCAAGCTTTACCCGCAAGGATGGCGATACCGTAAAAAGCGGTGAAAAGCTTGGCTTTGTGCGCGGAGACATCCGCGTGCTGCTATCAGGCGAGCGCACAGCGCTGAATTTTCTGCAAAGAATGAGCGGAATTGCAACCTACACCCGCACGATTGCCGATCTTTTGGAGGGCAGCAAGACCAAGCTTCTTGATACCCGAAAAACAACACCCAATATGCGTGTGTTTGAAAAATACGCAGTAAAGGTGGGCGGCGGCTATAACCACCGCTATAACCTCAGCGACGGTATTCTCCTCAAGGACAATCACATCGGTGCCGCGGGCAGTGTTAGCGCAGCGGTGAGAATGGCAAAGGAATACGCGCCCTTTGTGCGCAAGATCGAGGTTGAGGTGGAAAACCTTGACATGCTGAAGGAAGCGCTTGAGGCCGGTGCCGACATCATTATGCTTGATAACATGAGCGTTGAGGATATGAAAGCAGCCGTAAAGCTGACCGCGGGAAAGGCGGAGACCGAATGCAGCGGCAACGTAACCAAGGAAAATGTGGCAAAGCTTGTGGATATCGGCGTAGACTACATTTCCAGCGGTGCGCTGACACACTCCGCTCCCATTCTTGACCTTTCCCTGAAAAATCTACATGCAATTTAAAAGGAGAGCTTCATGAAGGCAGCCGAAAGAAGAAAAGCGATCGTCACTCTCTTGATGGCACAAAAGGAGCCCCTATCGGGGGGAGCCCTATCGGAAAAATTTGATGTATCCAGACAGATCATTGTACAGGACATTGCCATGCTCAAGGCAGCAGGATATGAGATACTTTCTACGCATCACGGCTATCTTCTGCAAAGCTCCCCCCTAGCAGAGCGCGTATTTAAGGTACGGCATACCACGAATGAGACCGAGGATGAACTTTCCTTGATCGTTGACCTCGGTGGCACCGTTGTCGATGTTTTTGTGTGGCACAAGGTGTACGGAAAGATCACAGCGCCGCTGAATATTTTTTCCCGCCTGCACGTAAAGCAATTTATCGAGGGCGTGCGAAGCGGAAAATCCACCGAGCTGATGCACGTTACAGGAGGATATCACTATCACACCGTGCGTGCGGAATCGGAGGAGATTTTAAACCACATCGAAAGCATGCTGACACAGCGAAAATATATCGTTCCCGAGCTTGATTCCCCCGCGCCGCCTTCAAATTAAGCACTGTCGCACACGCAGCGACCTGCCCATTCCGATGGACGGCTGCAGAAGAAATCTACAACTCCTTCAAAAAGAGAACCGCGGTGCTCTTTTTGTTTTGTTCTCACGCGCACTGCGTAAAAAAACAGACAAAAAACAAAAAGACCTTTCAATTCAAGTGAATAAATGCTATAATAGCCATAAGCTACAAAAAACTGGGCAACACCCGCATAACAGAGAGTGAGCTATGTTATTTTCAAGAAAAGATCTCTTTAAAATCGTGGTGCCGCTGATCATACAACAGCTGCTTGCCGTAACCATCGGTGCGGCAGACTCCGTCATGGTGGCGCACGCCGGTGAGGCCGCCGTTTCGGGCGTATCACTGATCAATACCCTTGATACCCTGCTCGTCATCGTCTTTACCTCGCTGGTATCGGGCGGCGCGGTGGTGGTCTCGCAGGCACTCGGCTGTCAGGACGAGACACGTGCACGCGATGCCTCAAAGCAGCTGTTGTTTGCCGCAACGGGTATTGCCATTGCCCTGACCGCCGCGGTGCTGGTCCTGCGTGTGCCTATGCTCGAGCTGCTTTACGGTGACGTGGAGGCAGACGTGATGGCAAGCGCGCAAAGCTACTTCTTTTTTATGTCCCTCTCCTTCCCCTTTTTGGCCATTGAAAGCGCTTGTGCTGGCCTGTTTCGCACGATGGGCAACTCCTTTATCTCCATGGTCGTTTCGGTTTGTATGAACCTTGTAAACGTAGGGGGCAACGCCTTGCTTATCATGCACTTTGAAATGGGTGCCGCAGGCGCGGCCATCGCCTCGTTGGCGGCGCGCATCGGCGGTGCTATCGCACTCATGCTTTTACTGCGCAACAAAAATCGCGTGATCTACCTTGACAAGCTTGCCTCCTATCACCCCGATTTAAAGATCATCAGATCCATTTTGCGCATCGGCGTGCCCAGCGGTATTGAAAGCGGCATGTTTCAGTTCGGCAAGCTCCTTACGCAAAGCCTGATCTCCTCAATGGGCACGGCCGCCATTGCCGCAAACGCCGTAGCAAATACCCTTGCAACCTTTCAGTATATGCCGGGCGCGGCTACTGGCAATGCCATGGTAGCCGTGGTAGGGCGTTGTGTCGGCGCGGGCGAAAAACAGCAGGCAAAGCACTATACCCGTGTGCTGGTGGCAATCACCTATCTCTGTATATGGATCGTATGCGGCGTCACCTTCTTGGTGGCAAGGCCTGTTATCGGCATTTACAACCTTTCAAGCGAGGCGGGAGAGCTTGGCTACCACATGATCATGTATCACGCCCTGTGTGCCTGCGTGATCTGGCCCATTGCCTTTAACCTGCCGCACGCCTTCCGCGCCGCCAGTGATGTCAAATACCCCTTGGTCGTTTCTATGTTTTCTATGTGGGTATTCCGCGTGGCGCTCAGTTATCTGTTTTCGCTCGAAAGCATTACCTTGTTTGGTCTTACCGTCAAGGGGCTTGGCATGGGCGCGATGGGCGTTTGGGTCGCCATGTCGGTAGATTGGCTATTCCGCATGATACTGTTTGCTCTGCGCTATCTGCGCGGCAGGTGGCTACAGATTTATGATGGGATTGACTGCAAGGCAAATACATAGAAGCGCCTTGTGTTACTTTTGTTATAAATTTAGCAAGATTTATACAAGATTTTTGCGTTGCAATACACTATATGCAATTTTTTAAAAAAGGAGGCACACAAAATGGCTATCCCAACACCTTTACCTTACATTGCACGCTTTGAAAAGATGGGGCTTGGCATGTTTGTGCATTGGGGCCTTTATTCCCAGCTCGGCATGGGAGAATGGACCTATCACATTCACAAGCGCAGCATGGACGAATACAAATTGCTGAAGGACACCTTCACCGCGGAGGATTTTGATGCCGAGGCGCTTGACTTTATAAAGGGCAACAATACGCTGACGCTAAACGCCACAGGTTACCCCTACGGCATGTCTACCTGTGTGCGCGTAGCCAAGGCAAGGCTAAAAAAATAAACGGCGGAGGTGCACGATGAAACCAACCTTCAAAACAGAACAGGCGCGGCATTGGTACAGGATATGCAAGAGAATGGCCATGGTGCTTGCCGCCGCATATGTAATATTGCTGGTCATTATCACCATTGCTGCCGCAACCGACGGCGGCATTCTTGCCTCGCCCATTTGGGGGCTTTTTGCACTGATCTATTCCCTGCCTGCCGCACTGCCGCTTGCTGCAACCATGCTTTTTGTGCGGCATATCATAGCGCTGAAGACCAATGACCTCCCCAAAAAGCGCTACGCGTTCGAGCTGCGATTTTCTATTGCCGTTTATGCGCTATTGTGGCTGACCGCACTGTTTGTACTGCTGTGGCTTGTGGGGATCTACCAGCTGATGTATGCCGCCATTGCCACGCTGGCGCTTGCTCTTTCAGCGCCACTGCTGCATCTTATCCTGCAAAAACGTTATATACAGTAAGACATCGGCAAGCATGACGTGTGTCATGCTTGCCGTTTTTTGTCGTATGTTATGATATCATTTTAAAATATTACTTTTTTCTCGATTTCGCTTTTCTCGGGCGCTAAAATCTGTTATAATGCCTTTAATAAGGAATTTTTCATCCATAAGGAGATACACATGAAAAAACGCATACCAAAATTAGAGAAAATGACCCTGCGCGAGAAGATCAACCAAACCATTGTTGTACTGATGGAAAAGGGTAAAAGCATTGATTTTGCACCGGGTGCCGCTTTCTTTTTTGGGCAGATCATTACCGAAGCGGACGAGGCAGGGCTTGAGGAGCTGCGCGATTATGTGCGCAAGCTTGCCGCAAAATGCGACATTCCGCCCCTTATTACCTCGGATTTTGAAAACGGCTGCGGCAGCATGGTGCGCGCCCTCACGCCCCTGCCCTTTATGATGGGGCTCGGCGCCACAAACAACGCCGAAACTGCCTATAATTACGGTAAGGTAACGGCGCTGGAGGCAAGATCGATCGGTGCAAACTGGACCTTCTCTCCCGTTTCCGACCTCAACCGCAACCGCAGAAATCCGCTTGTCAACAACCGCGGCATGACCGATAATACCGCGCTTGCCGTAAAAATGCTCCCCGAGATCGTGCGCGGCATGCAGGACCACGGGCTTTCCGCTTGTGCCAAGCATTTCCCCGGTGACGGTATGGATTATCGCGACCAGCATATCACCACCACCTACAACACCTGTAACATGGAGGACTGGAAAGAAACCTACGGTAAGGTATTCGGCGAGATGATCGCCGCGGGTGTTGACTCCATTATGGCAGGACATATCGGTCTGCCCGCGTATCAAAAGGAGCAAAGCGAGCGATTTGGCATGCCGCTGCCCGCAACGCTTTCACGCGAGCTGATCACCGACCTTTTGAAGGGTGAAATGGGCTTTGACGGCATTGTGGTAACCGATGCCATCAACATGGGCGGCTTTTCCGGGTGGTATGATACCATGGAGCAAACCGAGATCGAATCCTTTAAGGCGGGCTGTGACATGATGCTGTGGCCGAGTGCGGGCTTTGCCGATAACCTTGAACGCGCGATCCTCTCGGGCGAGGTGCCGATGGAGCGCCTTGACGATGCCGTTTCACGCATCCTGCGCGTGAAGGAAAAGCGCGGTCTGTTTGACGAGGATCGTACACTCTTCCGCGACGTAACCGACGAGGAGCGGACATTTATCAAGGGCTTTCAGCAGACCTGTGCCGAGCAAAGCATCACGCTGCTGCGTGACCGCATGGCGCACTTCCCCCTCTCGCCCGAAAAAACACCCCGTATCGGCATTTCCGTGATCTGTGAGCATGAGCCTGCCAAGGCAGAAGCGGCGATCCTCAAGGAGGAATTTGAAAAACGCGGCTTTACCGTCAGCTACGTGGATGAGGACAAGGTATCTCTTAATGATACCAAGGCGTTTTATGCAGAAAACGATCTGATACTCTACACCGCATTTTCCCGCCCGTTCCGCCCCATCGGCTTCCTTGACTACACGCTTGGCAGAGCCAAGAAGATACAAAACATGTTCATTCCCGACCATGCTGCCGACAAAGTGATGGTGGCAAGCTTCGGCTCACCCTACTTCATCGACCAGTATTTTGAAAAGGCACAGACCTACGTGAACGCCTATTCAATGCTGCAATGCTCGGTAAAGGCGTTTGTACGCGCCGCCTGCGGTGAAATTGAGTTTCAGGGCACCTCGCCCGTAGAGCTTTTGAACGGTACGGGCTTTGTGAAAGCATAAAAAGAAAGCGGTTGCCATATGGGCGCACTCTAAAGGATAGTTTTTGAAATTCAATAGAATACGTTACCTACCGACAGAAAGGGGCTGTCTCAAATGCAAATTTTAAGAGCGTTTGAGACAGCTCTTTCTC
>CAZOWH010000063.1:0-9591 GCA_964583425.1 uncultured Lachnospiraceae bacterium | reverse complement strand
CCGAAATGATAAATGGCTTTGCCTTTTTCGTGATAAAAGGTATTGCCCGAAAACACAAAAGTTGAGAAAATATACATTTTTCAACCTTTTCTGAAATGATAAACAGCCTTGCTTTTTCGTGATAAAAGGTATTGCACGAAAACAAGGAAAAAATAAAATTGACGACTTCCGATGAGGAGCAATCCTCATCGGAAGTCGTCTTTATAGTACGAAATCATGTCAACGGAACAGGTTGGTCATAAACGATGCTATGACGGTCATCATAATCAATCCGTTTGTGCCAATGCCCCGCATACCAATGCTTAAAATCGACATTTTTATCTATATATTCCTTGAGTCCCTCAAGTGACATCGGGTCATCGCTATGCATATCGGGACGGTATTTATGCGTCAATATATAATCCACTCGATTATCGCAACGGCGCAAATTTTCGTACGCCAATGAAAGCTCCTCGCGACTTGGCTCCTCTCCGTCAAACCACAATCCTTGCTCCTTCCATTTTGGAGAGCTTTTACATCCGCCCATGACAAAAAACGTCTTTCCTTCAATTTCAAAGATATTCCCTCTTTTTAGACGGATGATATTGTCTGAAATACGATTTATTTTACCGCCGCACCATATTTCTTCGGGAAACGAATTAAGATACGCATGATTTTCATGATTTCCCTCTAGAATTACGATTGGTTTATCAATAGAAAGAAAGTCTTCGGTAAATCTTTGATTTTCCTTACTATTTTCAAATTTTAGTCCTACATCCCCAAGAATAAATAAAATATCACCTTCCTCGCAAACGGAAAGATATCTTCTAAGTCCATCGAGATTCTTTCCTCCGTGCAGATCACTGATCATGTATATCATTTTTATCACCTCAACCTATTATTTCAAAATCGCCATTCATAATCAAACGAACGTAATCCTCGGCACTCTTTATCTCACAAGAGGAAACAATTCCGCTCCTCGCAATATCCTCATACCGATGCGAATCGGAACCCGCAGTCATAGGCAGTCCATGTTCTTTGGCGAAAGCAAAGGCTTTTTCCGTATGATTTTCATGGCGCGGATTAGAATTCAACACTTCGATCGCGTCTACATAAGCCGCATCTACAGGGAGCGTCTTTCCGTCTCTGTATGGGTGAGCTTGTATAACCGTCACACCATTTTCCTTTGCGTATCGGTAAAATTCTGATATTGACATATCGAACATATCTTTGCTACGGTCGAGAAACGCTTTGTCTATACCGTACAGCAAATAATGGTTAGGAGAGCCATTCAACATAAGCTCGGCAGAACAAATAACGTTAACTCCATATTCATATCCCGCCTTTTTGGCAATCTCATAACCGGACAGGAATCTCGTCGTCTTTTCTTCCCAAGGAATGTCTCCCAACTTATCAAAAAATACTTGCTTGAGGTGATCGGACACAAATACAGTATGGTATCCCATGTTGGAATATTGCTTGACCATTTCCCGAGCACCGATTTTTGAGCATGGACTTACCTCACAAACATGCAGGTGGGGCTCTGTTTTATACATAAATAATACTCCTTATTGTTGACATAATAATCCTTTTATGCTATAATTATATCATGCGATTATTGCAATGTCAATTGTGTTTTGCCGCAAACATATTGCATTTCCCCCCAAAAAATAGTAGGAGTTTTATATGAAAAAGGACATCATATCAATTCAATATGAGAGTTGCGACAAATTGATCCGCTTGATCTGCTCAGTAACCGAAAATGCCAAACCAAATTCCGAGCTTGAGGTTCATGACCACATGAATGACCTTGAAATATACTATTTTTCAGAAGGCGATCTGTTTTTTGCATTTGAGGGCAACCGAGTTAATGTAACCAATGGAACGGTTATAGCGATATGCGACAATACTCTGCACCGCCCAATCATAACCGCACCTTGCCGATACGCAAGACAGCGAATTCTGATAAACAAGAATATATTTACTCGATACGACACAAACCATATGGATTTTTATAACAACCTACGAAAAAAGCGAATGCTTGTTCTAAATTCCAAAACTCAAGAGGAAAACGGATTTGATACTGATGCCTGGTTTAAAACAATCAAAAATTTCTATCAAAGAAAGACACCGTATGACGATTTTTGCGCATTGATAGCTATATTATCCATGCTGATAAAAATTGATATGATCACCAATAGCTCGAAAGAAAGTATGTTTTTCCCTCAAAATGAAAAAGCAGCAAGAATATTGGACTACATAAACGAACACCTAAGCGAATCGTTAAACTATAAGTGTCTTTCCGAAAAATTTTATATGTCGGAAAAGAACTTATATAAGTTTTTCAAGAGAGAGGTTGGATTTACTCTGTCTCAATATATCGCCAACCGAAGAATGATTAAAGCGATGTCAATTTTAAACGCAGGCGGCACTGCTGCACAAGCCGCAATCGAATCAGGCTTTAACGACTATACCGTTTTTTACCGAAGTTTTGTGAGAGAGTTTGGTATAAATCCGGCACAGTATATGAAAAACCGAAGTATTTCTATGTAAAAAATTAAAGGTAAACATCGACTATCAATTCACGATATTGGCTCTCCCGCAAATATTGTCCGCTTCTTTTCCTAAAATTTCGAGCTTTTTCAAACGGAATCGTCAAGGAAAACACGGGTAAAAACCCATAGAATTTGTTCTCTCCGCACAGGCAGCTTTGAAGGACTAATCGAAATAACTTGCAAATTGTGAAAAGGCACTCTGCCTTATAGCACGAAAGACAAACTAAATTATAAAATTGACCTTGCAAAAGCAATTTTGCAGGGTCTTTTTTTGCGTTCAAACCTTGCAAAATCATTACAAAACAAGAGATTTTCAAGCGAAACTACAAAAAATATGTATTTTCTGGACTTTTGGCAAATGATATTCGGCTTTGCCTTTTTACCTGAAAATTTTGATACGCAACTTTGCCCCAGAACAGCAAAAAGGACCGGCATCTGCCGTTCCTTTTTTGCCTTGTGCCAATGGCCGCATTACGAAAATTTTTCGTCCCCCCTTTTATTGACAGTCTTTTTCTTCCAATGTATAATAAGCATAGTTCGTAGAAAAGGGAGCGAAAAGCATGAATTTGATCGCTTTAGAAAATCAAGCAAAAAAAGCCACGAGCGCGATCTATCTGCTACAAAAATACGCAAACAACAAAAGCGGTGATGCGTGCCGCACGGCTTCTTTTTCAGAGGATAGCACTTGCCGGGGCGACGATTACCGCGTTGCGGTTGAAGGTAAAAAAATCTTTGTTTTTGCCAATACAACCGTTGGCTTCAACGCAGCAGTAGGGTATCTTTTGCGCCACAGGGAGACTGGGGTTGAAAGCAAAACCGTCAGATTTGCCGCCGATTTTCGTGCTGTCTATTTTGCCAATCATTTTTACAATTATTATCACGCCGCCCCCCCGGAGGAGCTTTGCGAATATCTGGAAAGCCTTGCCCTGTGGGGGCAGTCAGCGCTTTGCCTTTGGTTTGATATGCATCATTTTAAAGGTCTTTGCGACCCGGAAGCAGAACAAATGCTGGGGAAAATGACACTCCTTTTTGAAAAAGCAAAAAGCCTCGATATGAAAACCTCCCTGACTCGATTGCCAAACGAATATTACGTTGGTGCCGATCCTGTGCTTTTGGCAGAAAATACAGTTGAGGGCGGGCGATACAATCAAAAGCTCTGCGGCTTTTATTATACCGAGCTTTGCCCCTCCAAAAAAGAAGGAAAAACGCTTTTGCTCTCCTCCTTTGATGCATTGATGAGCCGCTTTGCATCGGTGGGGCTCGATTATATCATGCTTTGGCCCTACGATCAAGGCGGATGCACCTGCAAGCATTGTTATCCTTGGGGTGCAGGCGGATATCGCGAAAAAGCATTTTCCGCATATCGAGATCATTCTTTCCTGTTGGAGATTCGATCACTTTACGTGCGGCGAATGGGAGCGCATTCTCCCATTGATCAAGGAGGACGGTGCATGGATCGATCGCTTGATGGTAGACATTGACGCACAACTCCCCGACCTCCTCCCGTCTATCGGAAAGCCGACCGTTTCCTTCCCCGAGATCAGTATGTATCACGCGACTCCGTGGGGCGGATTTGGCGCAAATCCCTTTCCTAAAGCGCTTAGCGCACAATTTCAAAAAACTATGTCCTTTTGTCGGGGAGGGGCCCTTTATTCAGAGGGGATTTTTGAGGATATCAACAAGGCAGTGGCACTCGAGCTAATGCGAGATCCCACTACCTCCCCCGAGCAAACTGTATTGGAATACTGCTCCTATCATTTCGGCACTGATTATGCCGATGAGCTGACCGATATCATCATGCGTTCGGAAGAAACCTTAAAGCGCGCCACCTATCTTTCAAATGGTGAGCGATGCGATTACCCGGCGGGCAAGCCCGAGGCGCTTTACTCTTTTGCGATCAAAAACGCAGAAAAGGTTGAAAGTCTTGCCAACGACCCACTTGCAATCCACCAAAAGCTTACGACCACTGTAAGGGAAAATTGGCGCTATCAACTTATTTACGCTCGTATCACAGGAGACGCGGCATTGGTCAAAAATAACGGGATTCCCTGTGAAGAATCGGATGCAATATTTTCAAGGCTGATCCCCCTCTATCATGCCGAAAACGCCTATTACTTCGTCTCTCCCGTCACACGTAAGTCAATCATGGAAAACCGCGGCGAAGGAGTTTAAAACACAATAAAGAACACCGCGGAATTCGCGGTGTTCTTTTACTTTCATAAACCTGAAAATAGTATCCTTATTTTAAGTAGACTTATCACAAAACCTCCCCCGCTGTGCTGAAATAATTCTAACAAGGAGGTTAACCTATGAAGGATATATTATTGATCTATGGAATGGCAGCATATCACCCATAGAAGATTTTACCAATTCTGCGATTTACCGAGAAAAGCAACAATTGGTTGTCAAAGCAGAAAAATTTTTTTGCACACGCAGATGAAACCGGCAAAAAGCTGTTTGCAGAGTTTGATACCTGCCATCATGAGCTTGAAAAGGTGCACAAACAGTTGGTTTTTGTGCGGATTTCGTCTGGGGGTAAAAATCCTTTTGGCATCCCTATCTGATGATTAAAGCAAATGCCGCCTGTGATCTCGCACCGTAGGGCAGTTGTCCTCAGTTATGCCAAGCGCGCCACATTCGCTTTACCCATGGTGATGCTGCTCCCGTCGGTCGCAGCGAGAACTTTTTTCTATTCATTTTGATCTTGCGCGGCATAATATGCTTTGGTTGCATGATCTGCGGCGATCACACGTTCAAGCATGCCCGCCTCGTATATGTCACTGTAAAGGAAATCCCTGAGATTGATATTCCCCTCCGGGCGGGCATAGGATTCGGCATCATAGGGCGTGTGCTGCAGCACGAAATGCACCGCGTAAAACGAAACACCAGCTTCATCCATGAGGCGCTTGGTTTCCAGCAAAATTTCCGCCGCCTGTTCGGCACTGACCGTATCATGATCAATGTAAAGCACAAGCTTGCCGTTTTTCTTTCCAAGCTCACTGACATCATAGAACTTGTCGTTCACCAGCTCGGAGCGCTTCATGGAACCCTCAATGGGTTCGGCATCCGTCTCGTGATCAAACTCCAAGTCGCCGAATCCTATTGAAACGGTATAGGGATATGCGGCGCTTGTAAGCACGCTATCCACCAGGTCTCTGTATGCAAAATACAAGCGGTCCGCCACATTGCCATGTCCCGCCACGCGGGAGTTGTAGGTATCGTGCTCCAGCCTCCCCGTCATACCGATCTGCAGTGTAAAATCTCCGTCCATACTGCTCGGTGATGTGATGTAGGCGTAATAATTGCCGTCCTTGAAGCTATACGATACCCTGTCAATCACATAATCGCTCTCGGTATAGCTTGCCGCAAGATGCTTTTTGGCAGTGTTGGTCGCCAGCATTTTTGAAATAGGATTTCCAAGCATTGCATTGGCAAACCAAGCAACGCCAATGATCAAAGCGATTGCCCCACAAAGAGCCGCTATCTTCAACGCTTTCTTTTTCATGGCTTACTCCCTTCTGAGGGCAAAATGCAAAAGATATGCGATTGCCACTCCTACAAAAACAAAGATGCTGTAGATCAATGTCCACGGAAAAACCGATGCAAAATCAATATCCGCCATATGAAAGCCGTAAGCAATAAAGTTGATCGCAAGGAGCAAAAGCGGCATTTTATACACGGCTCGCCAGTGAAACGCAAAATATCCGAACACGCCGACAATGGGCATGATCAAGCTGTTATACATCAAATCACTACCGCCTGTCAGCGAGAATCCAAGGAGGATAAAAATGACGATGACGGCATAGGAAAGCGAATACGTTTGCCGATTGATGCGCTTCATCAGCCTTTTAAATGGCTTTGCATTCATAGCACCCGCAGTCGGCTTTTTACCGATCGCCGCCTCTGCATCCTCCTTTAACCGCTCAAGCTCGGCGCGACATGTGGCGCACTCCTGCAAATGCGCTTTTACGTATTGTGCGGTTTCGGTGCTCACCATATTTTCAAAATAAAGCGGCAACAGGTCCCGAACAATGCTGCATTCATTTTTCACCGTTTTTTTCCTCCAATTCCTTCCTAATCATTTTTCTTGCCCGATGATAGGTGACACACGCCCAGTTTTCGGTCTTTCCGAACATCTGCGCGATCTGCTTAAAGCTAAGCGCGGCATACACACGCCACATAAAAACCTCCTTGTAGGGCTCGCCTACGCCGTGCAGTATCTGATTGATTCGTGCAACCTCATCTTGGCGCGCAACCTCCTCAGCTACGCTTGAGTAAGGATCGGGAACATTCTCTATTTCGCGATGGTCTATGCTTTGTGTTTTGGCGCTTTTCTTTAAGTAAGAAAAATAGCGATTTTTTGCGATTTGGCACAGCCAAACGCGAACATCGCAATCCCCACGGAATGTGTCAATGGCGTGCATTGCCTTAAAGAAGGTATCGCTTGTGATTTCTTCGGCTATATGCTCATTGCCGGAAAGCCGCAGAATATACAAATAGACATCATTAAAATATGTATTGTATACCCATTCAAACTCCGTCACACGATCACCTCCTTCACTTATAAGACTCCGAGGAAAGAAAAATCTTACAGACTTTTTATAATTGTACCATATTTGCCGAAAATATGTAAAGGGGCTGTCTATCAAATGCCTTGTCGCATTTGAGACATCCCCTTTACATAGCTTTTATTTTGCGCCCGCCTTGGTGAAGACAGCCACAACGGTGCGGCAAAGAATTTTAAAATCAAGCCAAAGCGAGCGATGACTGACGTAGTAAAGCTCCATTTTTTGTCTTTCACCGTTTTCATAGCAGGCGGCGTTGCGTGCGTATGCCTGCCAATAGCCGGTAACCCCCGGCTTTGCCGAAAGAAAGGCTTTTTGCTCCTCAGCGGTGTAATTTCGCGCCAATTCCTCCGCAAGCACGGGGCGCGGTCCCACAAGCGACATATTGCCGCAAAGCAGCACATTCCACCAAAGCTGCGGCAGCTCATCCATTGAGGTGCGGCGCAGGATCGCACCGAAGCAGCGGCGCCCGTCCCCTGCCTTTTTATAGCCGATCAGGCGCGGATCATCGGGCAGCTTATATTCACGCCGATAGATCTCTTGCTCCTCCGGTGATAGCGATGCATCTTTGCGCATGGTGCGAAATTTCAGCACCGTAAGCTCTCTGCCCCCCTGACCCACGCGCCTTTGCGCATAAAAGGGGCTACCGCCGTCACGCAGCACAATGGCAAGCATAATCAGCAGCGAGAGCGGCGCAAAAAGCACAGTTAAAACAAGAGAAAGCAGGATGTCGGAAAGGCGCTTGACAAAAGCATGGATATGCCCCACAGCGGGCTTTTTTTCATTCCTGTTATGCATCTTCCTTTACCGCAACGGCAATCTTGTTTTGATCGTCTGCCTTGCCCTTTTCTGCCTTCCGTTTCTTTTTCTTGCCGCTGAACGCACGGCGATTTTGTGCGGTCGCATATCCGAAGATAACCACCGTCCCAAGCGAGAAGGCGCCGATCACAAAGAGAAAATGCTTATCCGAAACGGTTGGCTTTGCCATTTGCCACACGCCAAGGGAACAGAGCAATATGTAGAGGCAGAGCGCCCACAGAGGCATTTTCTTTTTGTTTTCGCTACTCTGCAATGTGTAGGCATGTACGATCTCAACAGCACCGCGCAGCCAAATGGCAAGCCCCACCACCGAGCAGACCTGCAAAGAGGAGAAAAAGGACATATTGATCTGTGCAAATACCAATGCGACCACCGTTAAGATAAGAAGCATGATCTCCACACCCACAAATACCCGCATCACGCCGCGATAGCGTGCGATCAGCGGAAAGAGCGTAAATATCATATAGATAGCAAGCATCACCGCTACCAGCAGATGCAAAATATCCTGTGCCAGCGTAAAGCCCTTTACCTCAAAGGCACCCAAAAGCATCACTGCCGTCAGCAGCGTCAGCAAAATGCACACAATCATGGTAAAGATCCAGTTTTTCATCAATTTCTGCATAGCAAGCCCCCTTCTGCCTTATCTGTCATTATATCGGCTTTGCGTATCATCATCATAGTCATTGTCATCGTCGTCATTTTCAGCAACGTCTGCATAAACAGGCAAGTCGCCCCTGCCCTCACCGAAAAAGGTGCGAAACAAAAAGAACAACAACGCCGGCACCAATGCTGCCACGGCAAAGATCAGCACCACCAAATACAGTGCCGTAACGCCCGTGGCAAAGGTGCGAAATCCGGTCAGGATCAGGCGGCGCGCACGCGCATCAAACAATGCCGTCACGCCCGCAAATACGAGTGCCGCCACGGCATACAGCGCCATGCCCGAAACGGCGTTGTAAAGATCATCCATCGATACATATACGCCAAGGCAAATGAGCAAAAGCAGCACACAGCCAACGATCTTGGCAAAAACACCGCTTGCCGCATCGCGAAACATGGCGGGAAAGAAATCAAGCGCCAATCTTACATATTCACCGAAGCCCGCCTCGGTCTCCACCAAGGTGGCAACGGCATCGGAAAGATCGCCAAACACGCCACGAAAGCAGGCGAGCACCACTACCATAGCAAGAAAAAGCCCTAAAGCAACAGGCAGCATGGCAAACAGGTAGTTACCAAACACAGCTATAGGATTTTTGCGATTGTAGGAATGCTCTACAAATCCGATTTCCCCCTCGGGATCATACAGATTCAAAAGGCGAAAATCGCTGACATGGTGAAAGGTAAGGATGCACGCCACCAGATGCGCAAATTCGCGGATCGGCGTCAGTATCACATGCAAGCCGAACAAAATCGGGCTGCCGCGGCGGTAGCCCACCAGTGAGCAAAATGCCCTGTTGCAAAAATAAACAGCTATGCCAAAGCCAAGCGGCAGGGCGGCGGTAAAAACAAGAATTTGCAAATAGTATTCGAGAAAAGCCATATTTCTCCTTTAACACACTTCACGCTTTCTCGCTTGACAAAACGAAAAGCGCGTGGTATAATATTTCGGAACTTCACCAAACGGTCGCGCGGTATGTTGCCGAAAGGTATTACCGTGAGGAAAGTCCGGGCTT
>CAZOWH010000062.1:0-9675 GCA_964583425.1 uncultured Lachnospiraceae bacterium | reverse complement strand
CCGCACAGCCCATCGTGCGCGAAAGCTATCGCGCGCCCGCGTACACGTATGAGACAAATGTGATGGGCACTGTAAACATTCTTGAGTGCGTGCGCCTGACGGACACGGTCCGTTCCTTCTTGAACGTGACCACCGACAAGGTGTATGAAAATAAAGAGTGGGAGTGGGGATATCGCGAGAACGAGCCGCTTGACGGCTTTGATCCGTATTCAAACAGCAAATCCTGCTCCGAGCTGGTTACGCACAGCTATAAAAATTCCTTCTTTGCCGACGGCCGCGTGGCAATTTCCACCGCGCGTGCGGGCAACGTGATCGGCGGCGGCGATTTTGCTGCTGACCGCATTATCCCCGACTGCGTGCGTGCCGCACTTGCGGGTGAGGAGATCGTGGTGCGCAATCCCTATTCCACGCGCCCCTATCAGCACGTGCTGGAGCCCTTGTTTGCGTATTTGATGATCGCTGCAAAGCAATATGAGGACGGAAAATACGCAGGGTATTATAACGTGGGTCCCGATGATTGCGATTGCTTTGCCACTGGCAATTTAGTGGATCTGTTTGTGAAGACCTGGGGCGGGGAGCTTACATGGGTAAACCGTTGCGACCACGGTCCGCATGAGGCAAATTTCCTCAAGCTGGATTGCTCTAAGCTGAAGACTGTGTTTGGCTGGAAGCCTACCTGGAACCTTGCCGATGCGATCGCCAAGGTGGTAGAGTGGACTAAGGTCTATGCCGCGGGCGGTGACATCGCGGTGGAAATGGATCGCGAGATCGCAGAATTCGCCAAGCAGATTTGAGAAACTAAATCAAAAGACGTTCAAATAAACTCGAAATTGGAGATTGATTATGCATTTTGCAGGACAAACCGAAAAGCAGGCTAAGGACGAGATCCTCGGCCTTGTGAAGGAATATTGCGATACCTATCACAACCAAAACAAATGGGAGGAGGGCAAGCGTATTTCCTATGCATCCCGTGTGTATGACAGCCGCGAGATGGTAAATTTGGTGGATAGCTCGCTTGAGTTTTGGCTGACCTCCGGGCGCTATACAGACCAGTTTGAAAAGGAGTTCGCCAAGTATCTTGGCGTAAAATATTGCAGCCTTGTAAACTCCGGCTCCTCGGCAAATCTGCTTGCTTTTATGGCTTTGACCTCCCCCTTGCTCGGTGAGCGTGCTGTGCGCCCCGGTGATGAGGTGATCACCGTTGCTGCGGGCTTTCCCACTACCGTTACGCCCATTATCCAATACGGTGCGATCCCGGTGTTTGTGGATATGACCATTCCGCAGTACAACATTGATGTGTCGCAGCTCGAGGCTGCTCTCTCCCCAAAAACAAAGGCTGTGATGATTGCACATACGCTCGGCAATCCCTTTGACCTCAAGGCGGTGAGAAATTTCTGCAACAAGTACGATCTGTGGCTTGTTGAGGATAACTGTGATGCACTCGGCTCCGAATATACCTTTGACGGTACCACCTATCTTACAGGTACGATTGGTGACATTGGTACCAGCAGCTTTTATCCGCCGCACCACATGACCATGGGTGAGGGCGGTGCGGTCTACACAAAGGATCCTCTTCTCAACAAGATCATTCGTTCAATGCGCGACTGGGGCAGAGACTGCGTATGCCCCTCCGGCATGGATAATATCTGCAAGCATCGCTTTGATCGCCAGTACGGTGAGCTGCCGCTTGGCTATGACCACAAATATGTATATTCTCATTTCGGCTACAACCTTAAAGCAACCGACATGCAGGCTGCCATTGGCTGTGCCCAGCTTGAAAAATTCCCTTCCTTCGTTGTTCGCCGTCGCGAAAACTTCAAGCGTCTGCGTGCAGCACTTGAGCCCGTGGCGGATAAGCTGATCCTCCCCGAGGCATGCGAGAACTCGAATCCCTCTTGGTTTGGCTTCCTTCTGACCTGCCGCGAGGGTGTGGCACGTGAAAAGGTTGTTTCCTATATCGAGGAGCACGGCGTGCAGACCCGTATGCTCTTCTCGGGCAACCTCATCAAGCATCCCTGCTTTGATGAAATGCGCCTTACCGGCACAGGCTACCGTGTGATCGGCGATTTGCATGTGACCGACGAGATCATGACCCGTACCTTCTGGGTGGGCGTGTATCCCGGCATGACCGATGAGATGATCGATTATATGGCAAAAACCATTATCGAGGCGGTAAAATGATTGCCTCCATCATCAAAAAATACAAGCACATGCTCGGTGACTCCATCTGGAGCATCATGGGTCTTGTATTGATGAATGCAGTGGCGCAGATCGTGGTTTTTCCATTGTATGCGCGCAAGTTTGGTGATGTTGGCTACGGCGATCTGCAATATTTGATGGCATATGTCAATGTGCTGACGGTTTCGGTGGGCAGTGCCGCAAATTATGCGCGCATGACCGCGCCCGTCGGCGAGCGCCTCGAAAACAACGGCGATTATAATGTGTTTTTATTGCTGGTTTGCATTTTGGGGCTACCGTTTACCTATTTGGTGCGTATCTTTGGCGGCGTGACCATGGATGATGCCACCTACATTTGCTACTACCTGCTGTTTGTTATGATGGCATTTCGTTATTATGCTGATGTCTCCTATAAGCTCTCTCTCAATTATCGCCGTTACTTTGTGTACTATCTTTGCATCAGCATCGGCTACGGCGTGGGCGCATTTTTGGTCTGGCAGACCGGTATTTGGCCCTTGGGGCTGCTTGTTGGTGAGGCATGTGGTGTGCTTTATGCTTACATTGCAAATGGCACTCTGCGCCGCCGCGCACTCCGCCTTTCTCCCGCGTGGCGCAAGACCTTCCGCATCATTCTCACGCTCTTTTTGGCGGAGGGTGTTGCCAATCTGATTTTTAACGTGGATCGCCTGCTCCTGAAGTTTATGCTTGGTGCATCGGCGGTTACGGTCTATTATCTTGCCACGCTGGTGGGTAAAACGGTTTCCTTGGTGACGGCACCCCTCAACGGTGTGCTGATCGGGTATCTTGCTCGCTATGACGGAAAGCTGACGCGTCGCGCTATGCGCTGGATGGTTGTCGGCAGCCTTGCCGCGATCTTGCTTTTCACACTGGTCTGCGTGCTTGGTGGATATATCGTGCTATTGCTGCTTTATCCCGACGAATTGCATGCTGTAAAGGATTATTTGTTTTTGGGCAGCCTTGCGCAGGTGCTTTATTTTACCACAAGCATTCTCATGGTGGTGCTCATTCGTTTTGCAAAGAAAAGCTATCAGATATATATCAATTGCGTGTTCGGCATCGGCTTTTTCGGTCTCGGCATTCCCGCAACGCTTTTGTGGGGGATGTGGGGCTTTGCCGCAGCCATGGTTGCGGCGTGTGCGTTGCGATGGCTGACGGCAATGCTGCTCGGCTTTCGCTGGGTGCGCAAAAGCACCGCCGATCCCGACGGTATGATGACGGCATGATCGTTTGAAAGAGGATTTGATATGGAAAACACAAAAAAATGTATCAGCATCATGGTTCCTACCTACAACGAGGAGGAAAATGTTGTTCCGCTTTGCGAGGCAGTTATGGCAGAGTTTGCAAAGTCCTTGCCCCGGTACGATTACGAGATCGTTTTTATTGATAATTGCTCCGCGGACAGCACCAGAGAAAAGCTTACAATGCTGTGCGAGACCTACCCGCAGGTGCGTGCTATCTTCAATGCGCGCAACTTTGGTCAGTTTAATTCTCCCTATCACGGCATTTGCCAGACTACGGGTGACTGCACGATCCCGCTCTGTGCGGATTTTCAGGATCCCATCGAGATGATCCCGCAGCTGGTTGCCAAGTGGGAGGAGGGGTATAAGATCGTTTGTGCTGTGAAAACAGCAAGCGAGGAAAATAAGCTGGTTCGTTTTCTGCGTACCTGCTATTACAAGATGATCCGCAAAATGTCGTCTGTTGAGCAGATCGAGCATTTTACGGGCTTTGGGCTTTACGATCGCTCCTTCGTGGATGTGCTGCGTGAGCTTGACGATCCCACGCCCTTTATCCGCGGCATTGTGGCGGAGCTCGGCTTTTCCAAGATCGAGATCCCTTACGTGCAGGCAAAGCGCCGTGCGGGTAAGACCTCCAATAATTTTAATACGCTGTATGATGCGGCAATGCTCAGCTTTACCACCTATGCCAAAACGCCGATCCGCTTCTTTATGGGGCTTGGTTGGGTGCTGTTTGCGCTGGCATTCCTCGGTGCGGGCGCCTTGCTGGTGCTTGCCCTGCTTGATGTGAAGTTTGAGGAGCTTTTGTGGCTGTTGCCGGTGGTCTCCTTCTTCGCATCGCTCAATTTGATTTCCATTGGTATCCTTGGCGAGTACATACTCACGTTGCGCTCCAAAATTATGCGTCGTCCTCTTGTGATCGAGGAGAAGCGCCTCAATTTTGACAAGCAGAACAAGGACTGATTAAAAGAAAGGGCTTTCCGTATGTTCTTTTCACTACCAAATGAATATGAACCCGCGGGGCTGTTTTCGATTTGGCACCTTCTGTTGCTTGCGGTAGCGGTAGCGCTTGTGGGGATGGGCTTATATTACTCGCGCCACATGAGCGACCGCGCCGTGCGTCGCACGGTGCGTGCTGTAACAGCTACACTGTGGGTGCTGGAAATTGCCAAAATACTGTTTGTTTTGCTGGTAACAAGATCCACCAATCCCAATGAGTTTGTTCCGTTGTATTATTGCAGCCTGATCCTTTATGCGGGCGTGCTCAGCTCCTGCTTTCAGGGCTTTCTTCGCCGTGTGGGAGATTGCTTTATCGCAACAGGCGGCTTGGTCGGCGGTGCGGTATTTCTGCTTTTCCCCACCACCTCGCTGCCGCGCTATCCCGCGTTTCATTTTATCTCGTGGCACAGCTTTTTGCTGCACGGTCTGATGGTGTATTTGGGGCTTCTGTTGCTTATGCGCGGTACATATCGCTTAAAGCTGCGTGATATTCGCTATTGTGCGGCGCTGATCAGCATCATGTGCCTGCTGGCTTTGGTCTTCAATACGGTATATGACCACGTCTCGGGAACAGCGGTAGCAAACTTAATGTTTATCTCTAAGGATTTTGCCGGCACCCCTATTACCGTGCTCTATCGGTTGTGCGGTCGGTTTTTCACCCCCGTTATGTGGCTTGTGCAGGCGTTTGGCCCCTTTTTACTGGTTTATTGGGCTGACCTGCTGATCAAAAAAATTCAAGCGCGACACCTTGCGGCCGCCAATGAAAAATGAAAGGCGCTTTGCGTAAAAACAGGGAATTATGAATAGGTTTTTTGAGGCAATCGAAACTTTTTTTGAAAGAATACTGCTGCCCTCATGGATGGCACCCGAATGGATGCCCATCCTTGAAAAGATCGGCTTTTATACGACCACAGTCATCGGTATTCTTTTCACGCTTTGCTATACATATCAGTTCTTTTATGTCTTTCTGGCATGTGTGCACAAGCCCAAAAAATATAAGGATGCACCCATGGATAAGCATTATGCCGCCATCATTGCCGCCCGCAATGAGGAAAAGGTGCTGCCCGAGCTGATCAAAAGCATCAAGGGGCAGACCTATCCCGGCGAGCTGATCGACATCTATGTTGTTGCCGATAACTGTGACGATAAAACGGCAGATATTGCACGCGAGCTTGGTGCTTATGTGTTTGAAAGACAGAATAAGCAGCAGGTCGGTAAGGGCTATGCGCTGGAGTTTCTGTTTCACAGGATCAAGGAGACCAAGGGCTTGCGCGCCTACGATGCATATATGGTATTTGATGCGGATAATGTTTTGCGCCCCAACTATGTTGAGGAGATGAACAAGGCATATCAGTCAGGCTACAAGGTGCTCACCTCCTATCGCAACTCCAAGAACTATGGAAAAAACTGGATCAGTGCAGGCTATGCGCTTTGGTTTATGCGCGAGTCGCGTCACCTGCAAAATCCCCGTTCCATCTTGGGCAGCAGTGCCGCCATTTCCGGCACAGGCTTCCTCATTGACAGTAGCATTATCGAGCGCAACGGCGGCTGGAAGCATTTTCTTCTTACAGAGGATATCGAGTTTACCGCGGATTGCATTATTCATGGCGACCGCGTAGGGTACTGCCACTGGGCAGAGCTCTTTGACGAGCAGCCCGAGACCTTCAGCCAGTCCTGGCGGCAGAGAAAACGCTGGGCAAAGGGCATGTTTCAGGTCATTCGCCATTACGGTACAAGGCTGTTGAAGGGGTCGCTGAGGTTGCGCTGGTCCTGCTTTGATATGATGATGAATATCATGCCCGCATTTATGCTTTCTACCATCCAGATCTTAACCATTGCGGTACTTTTTATTATTAATTTGATCATAACGGGTACGATCTCCAAGGTCCTGCTTGAACTGATTTGGAATTTTCTGCTATTTGGTTACGGCATTTTCCTGGTGCTTGGCATCTTTGCCATGATCACCGAGTGGCGTAAGATACACTGCAATAAGGTGCGGGCAGTGCTGCTGCTCTTTACCTTCCCCCTCTTTATGCTTACTTATATTCCGATCTCGCTTTCGGCATTTCTCTCCCGCAAGGTGACCTGGAAGCCCATGGAGCATAAATACGCCATGACGGCAAGTGACATCGAAAAAGAGGGTACGTCCTCCGAAAAAAGCAACAAATAACAAAAAAGCGCGAGGCGACGGCATGCACATTAGCGGAAATTGAAAATCAATTTCCGCCGTCCAAAACAGGGTGCACGCCGTCACCTCGCGCTTTTGATACATCAAAAGGAGTAGCTATGAAATACTTTTTTGCATCGGATATTCACGGTGATCTTGCTGCCGCGCGAGAGATGGCGGCAGCGTTTGATAAGGAGGGCGCCGCACACCTTTTCTTGCTCGGTGATCTGCTCTACCACGGTCCGCGCAACAATATCCCCGCCACATATGATCCAAAGGGTGTGATCGCGCTGCTAAATGGCATGAAAGGCAAAATTTCGGCGGTGCGGGGCAATTGCGATGCCGAGGTGGATCAGATGGTGCTATCCTTTCCCATCATGGCAGATTACGCCGTTTTTTTGCTGCCGCACGGCACGGCGTATCTCACACACGGTCACCTCTTTGGCGGTGGCGCGCCTGCAGAGATGGGTGCGGGCGACATCCTGATCGAGGGGCACACACATATCGCCGGTGTTTTCAAGGATGATGCGGGCAATATTTGTCTGAATCCCGGGTCTGTTTCCATGCCAAAGGGAGATACCCCCGCGTGCTATATGATCTATGATACCGAGGCGTGCAGCTTCAGCATCCGTCGCCTTTCGGACGGCAGTGAATTTTGCTGCTATACACTCTTGTGAGCCAATCAAAAAGCCGCCCGCAGCGCATTGCGCTGCGGGCGGCTTTTTCTCTTTTATCAGCACCGTTATGCCTTGCTTCCAAAGGTGGTCTCGTAGCACTCGATGGCTTCTGCAATGATCGCCTCAGCCTTTTCGTGGTCAAACAGGGTCTTTACGGCAGTTTGCTTGTTTTCAAGCTGCTTGTAGACCGTAAAGAAGTGCATGATCTCGTCAAAAATGTGAGAGGGCATCTCGTCGATCGAGTGAATGTTGTTGTAAGTAGGATCGGAGAAGGGGATCGCAATGATCTTGTCATCCATGCGCCCGTCGTCAAGCATGCGCATCACACCGATGGGGTAAACGCGCACCAGCGTCAAGGGCTGAATGGGGCGTGCGCAAAGCACCAGCACATCAAGCGGGTCACCGTCATCGGCATAGGTGCGGGGAATAAAGCCGTAGTTTGCGGGATAGTGCGTGGCGGTATACAGCACGCGGTCAAGGCGCAAAAGACCCGTGTGCTTGTCAAGCTCGTATTTGCATTGGCTATCCTTGGAGATCTCGATCACGGCGGTAAAATCGGTAGGGGTGATCTCAGCGGGGCTCATATCATGCCAGATGTTCATAATGTTTCTCCTTTTACTTTATAAATTCAAATTCAAAGTCGTAAATGTTTACGGTGTGCCCATCGGTGCAGCCCTTTTCCTCAAGGAGCGCGATCACGCCGTTTTTCTGGAGTGAGCGCTGAAAGTAGGAAAGAGACTCGTAATTGTTGAAGTTGGTTCTGCCCATGAGATCAACCAGCCACTTGCCCTCGACATAAAAGGTGTTGTTCTCGCGGCGCACCGTTGTTTCCATCGGATCGGCTGCCACAAGATCCTCCTCGGTGATCTCGCTTTCAAATACCGTTAAGGGCGGGAGCTCGCGCAAGCGCGCCGCCACGGTGGTGATCAGCAGGTCAAGGCTTTTGCCCGTTGCGGCGGAAACGTAAAGCAGCTCCCAGCCGTTTTCGGCAACAAATTTTTCAAAGGCGGCAAGGTCGGTAATGCTCTCGTCGATCATGTCGGATTTGTTTGCCACAATGATCTGCGGGCGGGTGGCAAGCTGCTCACTGTAGCGCGCCAGCTCGTGATTGATCGCCTTGATATCCTCAATGGGGTCGCGCCCCTCGGTGCAGGCAATGTCCACCACGTGCAAAAGCAGGCGACAGCGCTCTACATGCCGCAGGAATGCGTGTCCGAGCCCCGCGCCATCGGCAGCACCCTCGATCAGCCCGGGAATATCGGCGGCAACAAAGCCGCTGTCACCTCCCGTTTTCACCACGCCGAGGTTGGGGGAAAGCGTTGTGAAATGGTAAGCGGCAATTTTGGGTCTTGCCGAGCTGATGCGCGAAAGGATAGAGGATTTGCCTACACTCGGCATACCAATGAGTCCTACGTCCGCCAGCATCTTCAGCTCAAGGATCAGCTCCTTTTCCTCACCCTTGGTGCCGTTTTTGGCAAACATCGGCACCTGTCTTGTGGGGGTGGCAAAATGCTTGTTGCCCCAGCCGCCGCGCCCACCGCGACAGCATACGAAGGGCTCGTCATCCGACATATCCTTGATGATCTTGCCTGTTGCCGCATCGCGGATCAGCGTGCCTGCGGGCACTAAAATGGTCACATCGGGGGCGGTGGCGCCATGGAACTTTTCCCCTGTGCCGTCGCCGCCGTTTTTGGCAACAAATTTGCGGTGGTCGCGGAAGTAAAGGAGCGTAGTAGCACCGGGATCAACCTGAAATACAATGTTGCCGCCGTGCCCGCCGTCGCCGCCCGCAGGGCCGCCCTTGGAAACGTATTTTTCGCGGTGAAAGGCAACCGCGCCGTTGCCGCCGTCGCCCGCCTTTACATAAATTTTTGTTTTATCGATAATTCTTTCGGCATCACGCATCGGGAACCTCCTCGCCCTTCTGGCGGATGATCAGCTTGATCGGCGTGCCGCGGAAGCCAAAGGTCTCACGCAGGCAGTTTTCAATGAAGCGTTGGTAGGAAAAATGGAATAGCTCTGCATTGTTGCAGAAGATCACAAATGTGGGGGGGGCAACGCGGATCTGCGTCATGTAGTAGATCTTCAAGCGTCTGCCCTTGTCGGAGGGCGGCTGCACGCGCGTGGTCGCATCGTTCAGCACGTCGTTGAGCATGCCCGTGGAAATGCGCATATTGGACTGGTTAAACACATAGAGTATATGCTCGAAAATGTTGGGTATGCGCTGTCCCGTTTTTGCCGATACAAAAATAAGGGGTGCGTATTGCATATAGCCGAGTGCCTCATACACCTGCTTGGTATAATTTGATACCGTGCTGTTATCCTTTTCAACGGTATCCCATTTGTTGACAAGGATGATGCATGCCTTTCCCGCCTCGTGTGCGATGCCCGCAAT
>CAZOWH010000061.1:0-9728 GCA_964583425.1 uncultured Lachnospiraceae bacterium | reverse complement strand
ACACGCTGACACATCCGAAGCTGCCTGCCATTGTCGATGACGACGAGATCGTGCGACAGGTGGAGGAGGACCGCCTGCGGCTATCCGAGCTGTGTGGCTATGAGGTGGTGGGCTTTGCCTATCCCGGTGGCGGTGTGAATTACGATAGCCGAGTGGCAAATATCATAAAATCCCATACCGGTGTGCGTTATTGCCGTACAATAGTATCCTCACACAGCTTTGATGTGCAGGAAAATCTATATGAATTTAAGCCAAGCGTGTATCATCACGGCGAGTGGGATGAGCTTTTTCGCCTCGGAGAGCGCTTTCTCTCTCTGAAGGCTGAAGACACACAGATCTTTTATGTGTGGGGGCATGCATATGAGCTTGATATCCACGATACGTGGGCACGCTTTGAGGAATTTTTGCAAATGATGAGTGGCAAGCAGGATATTTTGTATCTGACCAACAGGGAAGCATTGCTCTAAAAATAACATACGAGGTGAACATAATGAAAAAGCTTGTAAGCACAGTAAAAAGGGTGTTACTGATCACGATTCTCACGGTGCTCTCGTTGCTGATCCTGGTGCTTGGCGGTCTCAACCTTGCCAAGTACGCCATTTACAGCGAGTATTATGCCATTAAAAGCGATCTTTGCAAAAATCCCGGGCTCTCGGATGGGTTTGTTTGCCAGGGTGTTGCTGTATCCGAGGCAAACGGCGCGGTGCTGGTATCGGGCTATATGAAGGATAAAACGGCCTCACGCATCTATGTCACGAACGAGAAAAACGACTCCTATTACGTAGAGCTGAAAAAGGGCGATAAGGTCTACACGGGCCACGCGGGCGGCATTGCCACCACGGGCAATACGGTTTATCTTGCCAATGGAGGCAGGATCTATACGCTGTCGCTCGCCGATCTCCTTGCCGCACAGTCAGGTGATGTGCTGGATATCGGAGAGGGAACCGGGGTGAATACAAACGCCTCCTTTGTGTTTACCGATGAAAATTATTTGTACGTGGGCGAATTTCACGACGGCGGTGCATATGTGATAGAGGGGCATGAAAACCAGACGGCAGAGGGCACGCATTATGCGCTCTGCACGCAATATGCCCTCGGTGATCTCACAACGCCCCTCAAGGTCTATTCCATTCGCAATAAGGTGCAGGGCATTTGCTTCACGCCCGACGGCAAGGTCGTCATGTCCACCTCCTATGGTCTTGCCGATACCGTTTATTATGTTTACAACATAAGCGAAGCCACCGATTCGGGCAAGACCTTTGACGGCGCACCGCTTTACTATCTCGATCATTTGGTAAGAGAGATCCACGGGCCTGCTATGGGTGAGGATCTGGATTATTCCGACGGGCAGGTGATCACACTGACAGAAAGTGCCTCCGATAAATACATATTCGGCAAATTGTTTGGCGCAAATAAGATCGTTTCTCTTGCATTTTAATATAAAAAGGTTTAATATAAAGGAGATAGTATGATGAAAAAGCTGGATTTCATTTTTGATACCGATGTCGGCAACGATTGCGATGATATCATGGCGCTGGCGTACCTTGTGTATGCAAGGCGGCACCTCGGTGTCGAGCTAAAGGCGATCACGCACTCGGCAAAATGCGCAAACGGCATTGCAGCCATTCGCGCGTTTTTCAAGCATTTGGGCGAGGCAGTGCCGCCGCTCGGCAGAATGGGTGGCGATAGGATCGTGCGCGACAATTACAGCAAGGCGGTGGCAGAGCGCTTTGCCGAGGAGGCGGATTTTGCCGATGTGCCCGATGCGGTGTCGGTTTTGCGCCGCGCACTCGCCGAGAGTGAGAATGCCGTGATCTGCGCGGTGGGTCCCTTTACCAATATTGCCGCCCTGCTTGAAAGTGAGGGTGATGAGATCAGCCCGCTTGACGGCGTTTCGCTGGTGCGCGAGAAATGTGCCAAAATGGTGCTGATGGCGGGCGATTTCGTGATGTTGGAGGATGGTACCTCCAAGCCCGAATTCAACGCCAAGGTGGATGCCCCTGCCACTGCTACTGTGGCAAGGCTTTGCCCCGTGCCGCTTGTATTTTCTCCCTTTGAGCTGGGGCTCCATATGCTGACGGGCAAGCCTGCGATGGACAAATACGGTGAGGATACACCGCTCTCGCTCGCCTTTATACGATACCACGATACCTTTGCCAAGGGTGGTCGCCATTCTTGGGACCCCGCCACGGCGGTTTACGCCGTAGAGGGCTGCGGCGCTTATTTTGACGATAGCCGATGCGGTACTGTGACCGTGGACGAGTCCGGTGCCACTTATATGAGGGATGATCCCTGTGGTATGCACCGCATTTTGACGGTAAAGCAGCAAGCAGGGCAGACCGAGGCAGAGATGAAGGCAACCGTTGCCGCCTATATCGACAGCTGCGCCATGAAAGCTTATCAGGCATAATATAAATAATATAAATTTTACGGAGGAGCAAGCATGAAAAGGATCGTATTGATCGGTGACTCTATCAGAATGGGCTACGACAAGTATGTCAAGGAGGCGCTGGAGGGTGCCGCAGAGGTTTATTATCCTGCGGAGAACTGCAGATTTGCACAATATACCTTGCGCTTTTTGCATGAGTGGAAGAAGAAGGGCGAATGGCCCGACGATGTGGATCTTGTGCATTGGAATGTAGGTCTTTGGGATGTTTCCGAGATCTATGACGACGAGCCGCTTGCTTCGCTTGAGCATTACGCCGATATGATCGCGCGCATCGATAAGCGTATCCGCATGCTTTTCCCGAAAGCAAAGGTGGTATTTGCTACCTCTACTGCCGTGCGTGAGGAGGGCTATCGGGGCGTATTCCACCGCTATAATGCAACCATTGAGCGGTTTAATGCTACGGCACTAAAAACGCTTGCCGATACCGATACCATCATCAACGATCTTTACGCACATACCTGCAATGTGCTTCCCGAATACTGCTCGGACATGACGCACTATAACACGCCCGCGGGCGCGGCTTATATGGGCGGCAAGGTGCTTTCGGTTATTTGCAGCACGCTTGGCATTTCCGCCGCTGAGGTGAAGTCGGAGGGCTTCGAGCTTGAAAAGTATTCCGCCGACAATATTGGATATTGATGCGGATAAACCATCATTTGTAACAGGAAAAGGAAAACAACTATGCTTTTATACATCATTCGACACGGAGAGCCCGATTACAAGACCGATACACTGACCGCGCGCGGTAGGCTACAGGCCGAGGCAGTGGGCAAGCGCATGGTAGATGCCAAGATCGACCGTATTTTCAGTTCCCCTATGGGCAGAGCGCGTGAGACCGCTGCGCCCGCGTGCAGAATGCTGGGGCTTGATTGCGGTATTGAGGAGTGGACGCACGAGCTGGGGCCCGAGCGCAGAACTGATTTTCTCGGCGAGGAAAAGCGCAGATCCATATCCGTGGTGCCGAATTATATGTTCCGCGAGAATGGCAGGCTCGATCTGCCCTTTGATCGTGCCTTTGAATGCCCACCCTTGGCGGATACCGAGATGAAGAGAGAGCAAGCGCGCATTACGGCATGCGGCAACGAATTTTTAGAGCGCCTTGGCTATCGGGCGGAAAATGGTGTCTATCGTATTTTGCGGCCAAACGAGGAGCGCGTTGCGTTGTTTTGCCATACCGTATTTGGTCGTACGTGGATATCATCTTTGTTGCATATTCCGTTGCATATGATGTGGGCATCCTTTGTTTATACGCATACGGGCGTCACGATTTTAGAATTTAAAAATTACGAAAAAGGCTTTACTGCCCCGCGCTGTCTCTGCTATTCGGATATGTCGCATCTCTATGCAGCAGATCTTGATATGATCTATGATGGGGATTTTGAGATTTGAGCACAGTAAGAAGGGAAGGATAAAAATGAAAAAGGTTCTTTTGATCGCAAACAGCTTTGGACAGGATGCTGTACGTTATCTCTACGGCATTGCCCGCGCGGCGGGGAAAAAGATAAAGGTAGCCACGCTTTATATCGGCGGCTGCAGCCTTTACCGACATTACCGTAATATGCTCAGCGAGGAAAAGGCTTACGTGTTTGAGCTGAACGGTATTTCCACGGGGCTGCACGTTTCACTGAAGGAAGCCCTGCTTTCCGACGAGTGGGACTATGTCACCTTACAGCAATGCAGCCCAAAATCGGGCGAATATGAGAGCTATTTGCCCTATTTGCCCGCACTTTCCGATTATGTCAAGCGCTTGGCACCTGCAGCAAAGCAGTATATTCATGCGACATGGAGCTTTGCCGAGAGCAGTAAGCGCTTTGAAATGACTCCCTTTGCCACGAGAGCGGAAATGATCCCCCATATCCGCGAGGCATACGTCAATGCTGCCTCTTGTATCGGGGCTGAGGCGATCATCCCCTCACTTGATGCTATGTGTAAGCTGTATGATGCGATCGGCGACGCTACTTACCGTGATGGCTTTCACGGCAGCTTGGGCGTGGCACGCTATATGCTGGGGTGTGTTTGGTTTATGGTGCTGTACGGTATCGATATTACGGGGAATACCTACCGTGATTTTGATGTGGAGGTCACCGAGGAAGAGGTGCTTCTGGCGCAAGGGCTGGCGCGCGAAGCAGTGCTTGAAAACGGCTTTTTGCTGAAATAACGCATGTGAATGAAGAGGGAATATGATGTTAATTGATCTACATGCACATACCAGAGGCATCAGCACCTGCTGTCGCATACACGCGCCCGATGTGGTTGCCGCGGCAAAGGAAGCCGGGCTTGATGGTATCGTGCTTACCAACCATTATCAAAAATCTTATATTAAGGATGGAGATTATGCCGCATTTGCCAAGCGATATGTGGAGGAATATCACTACGCGAGGGAGTGCGGTGAGGCGATCGGCTGTAAGGTTTTTTACGGCATTGAGGTGACCATGGAGCCCCATGACCGCGCGCATATGCTGATCTATGGCGTAGGCGAGGATTTTGTGACCCGTTACCCCACTATTTTTGACTGCACGCAAGCAGAGCTTCACCGTCTCGTACATGAGAACGGCGGTATTTTGGTGCAGGCGCACCCCCTACGCAAAAACAAAAACGTACTGCTGGATCTTGCACTGCTTGAGGGCGTTGAGATCAGCTGCCACCCGCTTTACGAGGGCACGCATTTAGAGGAGCTGACCGCAGTGGCAAGGGATGGGGGCCTCATTCTTACCTGCGGGGGAGACTATCATGCCGATACGCATCGCCCCCATTGTGGTGTTTATCTGCCCGATAGCATCAGCACAAGCGCCGAGCTTGCCGCATACCTTGCCACCACATCCTCCGTGAGGCTTTGCGTGCATGAGGTTGGTGTAGCGCACGCACATGATGTGATATTTGAGCGGGGACGCGGTTAAAATGAATTTTATTGCAAAGAATTTTCATGAGCTGACCGCGCAGGAGATCTATGAGATCTTAAAGGCGCGCGCTGAGATCTTTATTGTAGAGCAGGGCATGCACTATCAGGATATGGACGATGTTGATTACGAAAGCTTGCACTGCTTTTTGTGGAAAAACGATACCGTTGTGGCATATTTGCGCGCATTTTATCCCCAAAAGGTGCAAGCCACCGTTCGTGTGGGGCGTGTTTTAACGCGTTGTCACGGCATGGGGCACGGCAGAGAATTGATGGAAAAAAGCATGGTAGCCATCAAAGAAAAAATGCCATGCGAAGCAATTTCCTTACATTCGCAAAGCCACGCCAAGGGATTCTATGAAAAATTAGGCTTTTTGCCATCCTCTGCGGAATTTTTGGAGGCGGGCGTGCGGCACGTTGCCATGGAGAAAAAATGCAAGGCGTAAAATCAGAGCATTCGAAAGGAAGGTTGTATGAGATACCGTTTTGATCATGATTACCACATTCATTCCGAGCTGTCAAGCTGCTCGCGCGATCCCGAGCAAAATCCCTTGCGTATTTTGCAATACGCAAGGGATTTTGGGCTCAATAAAATTTGCATTACCGACCATTATTGGGATAGCACCGTTCCGGGGGCATCCAAGTGGTATATGCCGCAGAATTTTGCACACATAGAAGGTTCAAGGCCCCTACCACAGGCACAGGGAATAGAGTTTTTGTTTGGCTGTGAGACCGATATGGATCGCTTTGGTACGGTTGGCGTGCCGCCCGCGCGCTTTGATGATTTTGCGTTTATGATCATCCCCACCACACACCTTCACATGAAGGGCTTTACCATTACCGAGGAGGATTTTCCGTCGGTTGAGGCAAAGGCAAGGCTTTGGGTCACTCGCATGGAGCAGCTGCTCTCGCAGAAGCTTCCGTTTTACAAGATCGGCATTGCACATCTTGCTTGCCCCTTGCTGCATAAAACGCCACGTGAGGAGTATTTGCGCTTGCTTGACCTGATCCCCGAGGAGGATATGGTGCGTGTGTTCACACGCGCAGCAAGCGTTGGTGTGGGCATTGAGCTGAACAGCTTTGATATGCGTTTTAACGATGATGAGGCGGATACTGTGCTCCGCATGTTCCGCATTGCCAAGCAATGTGGCTGTAAATTCTATTGCGGCAGCGATGCGCATCAGCCCGCAGACTTAGATGCGGCAAAGGAAATTTTTGAGCATACCATCGACTATCTGGAGCTGACCGAGGAGGATAAGTTCCACATTTTTGCCAAATGAAGCGCACAAGAATCATCTTCCCCGATCTTGCCGAATTTCCTGCACCGTTTCACGATATTTTGAAGCGTGCGGCGCTTTATGACAGCAGCTGCTCGCCCGAGGCGCGGGTGGTTTTTGCAGATCTTGACGGGGGCTACTTTTTGAAGCGTGCGCCAAGAGGCTCCCTTGAAAATGAGGCAAAAATGGCAGCCTATTTTCACAAAAAGGGGCTGGGTGCCGCTATGCTTGGCTACCATTCCGAGGAAGGGTATGATTGGCTACTGACAGCTCGCGTGCCGGGCGAGGACTGCACACACGCGCAGTATTTGGATGATCCCAAACGCTTGACAGATACGATTGCCACGCATTTGCGCACACTGCACGAGCTTGATTTTTCGGATTGCCCCGTGCAGGATCGCACAAGTGCTTATCTGACAACGGCTGAGGCAGGGTATCGTGCAGGGCGGTGCGATGTTTCGCTTTTCGGCGATAAAATTCCGCTTCAAAGCGCCGAGGAGGCATGGGAAACGGTGGAGAAAAGCAAGCATCTTTTGAAAAATGATGTGCTGCTGCACGGGGATTACTGCTTGCCCAATATCATGCTGAACGATTGGTGCTTCAGCGGCTTTATCGATCTTGGCAATGGCGGTGTGGGTGACCGACATATCGACCTGTTTTGGGGCGCTTGGACCTTATGGTTTAATTTAAAGACCGATGCATATCGTGAGCGCTTTTTTGATGCCTACGGCAGAGATAAGCTGGAGAGTGAGCTGCTTCGCGTGATCGCGGCTGCTGAGATGTTTGGGTAATGTGAACGGCAATGTTAAAAAATAAATTTTGCTTTGCGCCGCAGGCATCTTGACACGGCGCATGCCGACCCGTATAATAAGAATAGCAAATAGCGAATATAAGCTTGAGAAACAAATAAAGAGAGGTAAATTATGTATCGTATCGGTATTGACCTTGGCGGCACCAACATTGCTGCGGGTCTTGTGAATGAAAAGTATGAGATCGTGCGCAAAAGCAGTACACCCACCAATGCCACCACACGCACGGCGGAGGAGATCGTAGAGGCGATCGCGAGCCTTTGTGAGGAGGTAGCAAATGCTGAGGGCATCAAGCTTGCCGATGTTGAAGCAATCGGCGTGGCCAGCCCCGGTATTGTTGACCACACGAACGGCATTGTAGAATATTCCTGCAATCTCCCCTTCCGTCATTTACTGTTGGCTGATATGCTGCGCACTCGCACGGGTGTGCAAAACGTGCACGCGGAAAACGATGCCAATGCCGCCGCTTGGGGCGAGGCCGTGGCAGGTGCTGCGCGCGGCACCACCAATTCTATTATGATTACGCTCGGCACGGGTGTTGGCGGCGGTGTGATCATTGATAACAAGGTGATTTCCGGCTTCAACTTTGCGGGTGGCGAGCTGGGGCATATCGTGATCGAAAAGGATGGCGCACCCTGCGGCTGCGGCAGAAAGGGCTGCTGGGAGGCGTATAGCTCGGCAACGGCTCTTATCCGTATGACCAATGAGAAGATCGAGGAATGTGCCAAAGTGGATCGCAAGACTGTAATGACCGATATTGCGGCAAAAAGCGGCAAGGTAAACGGCAGAACGGCATTTGATGCCATGCGCGCGGGCGATGCAGCAGGCAACGAGGTGGTAGATAAATATATCTCCTATCTTGCCACGGGTCTTGCCAACATCATCAACATTTTCCAGCCTGAGGTGCTGTCGATTGGCGGCGGTATTTCGGGTGAGCGCGACAATTTGTTAAAGCCTCTGGTTCCGCTGGTGAATGCAGAAAAGTATGGAACGGGCACCGTTGCCGATACGAAGATCTGCATTGCAGAGCTTGGCAATGATGCAGGCATTATCGGCGCGGCTTTTCTCGGAATTTAAGTCATACGGTTGCAAAAAATGCGATACGTATCGCAAAAAAGGCGGCACATCGTGCGTAATGTGCCGCCTTTTTGTATGATTTATGTTATTTGCGCTCCTCAAGCGGCACATACTCCTTCGAGGGAGTAATGCATTTGTAAGCGGGGCGAATGATGCGCTTGGCGGTGATGTACTCCTCCATGCGGTGTGCGCACCAGCCTGCAACGCGGGCGATGGCAAACAGAGGCGTATACATGCTTTCGGGAATGTTAAGCATGCGGTAAATAAGCCCCGAGTAAAGGTCAACGTTGGCGCACATTTCTTTGGTAAGGCCCTTATATTTGCGGAAGATCTCGGGCGTGAGGCGCTCGATCGACTCAAGCAGCGCAAAATCCTCACCAAAGCCCTTTTTCTCAGCAAGCTCACGCGCCTGCTTTTTCAGCATCAGTGCACGGGGATCGGACTTGGTGTAGATCGCGTGCCCCATACCGTAAATAAGACCGCTGCCGTCGCCTGCCGTGCCCTCCATGATGCGCAAAAGGTATGCCGTCAGCTCATCGTCGTCGCGCGGATCTTTCACGTGGCTCTTGATGTCGTCAAACATCTCCTGTACCTTGATGTTGGCACCGCCGTGGCGGGGACCCTTCAGCGAGCCGATCGCCGCACCGATGGCGGAGTAGGTGTCGGTGCCCGAGGAGGAGAGCACGCGGCAAGCAAAGGTGGAGTTGTTACCGCCACCGTGCTCGGCATGCACCACAAGGCAAAGGTCAAGCAGCTTTGCCTCCTCATCGGTGTAGGATTTATCGGAGCGCAGCATACGCAGGAAGTTTTCTGCGGTGGAAAGCTCGGGGCGCGGGTTATGGAGATTGAGACTGTGACCACCAAATACGTGACGGTTTACAGCGTAGGCGTGCGCCGCGATGATCGGCACGCGTGCGATCAGTGACATGCTTTGGCGCAGCATATTGGCAAGCGTGGTTTCATCGGGATTTTCGTCATATGCGTAGAGGGAAAGCACACCCGTTGCCATCTTGTTCATAATAGAGGGGGAGGGGGCTTTCATCAAAATATCCTCGTCAAAGCGTGCGGGGAGATTTTCAAAGCTGCTGATCAGGCGCGAAAATTTCTCAAGCTGCTCCTTGGTGGGCAGATGACCGAAAAAGAGCAGATAACAGGATTCGGCAAAGCCAAAGCGGTTTTCCTTTACAAAATTTTCGCAAAGGGTAGACATGCGATAGCCG
>CAZOWH010000060.1:0-9732 GCA_964583425.1 uncultured Lachnospiraceae bacterium | reverse complement strand
CCCTCAGCCAGCTTGGTGAGCGTAAGGGTCTTATTCTCCGCTACCAGCTTACCGTTGTTGCCAACCACCTCAAAGCGGTTGGTGCCGCCTGCCTCGCAGGTGGTGGTGACAAACACACCCGTAGCGCCGTTTGCGTACTCAAGATAAGCGGTTACCTCGTCCTCAACCTCAATGTCGTGCCCCTTGCCGAAGCCGCAGAAGGAATGGATCTTCGAGGGCATCATGCCAACGACCCACTGAATGAGATCAAGCTGATGGGGGCACTGGTTCAGCAGCACGCCGCCGCCCTCGCCTGCCCAGGTGGCACGCCAGTCGCAAGCGTTGTAATAAAACTCGGAGCGGAACCAGTTGGTAATGATCCAGTTGACGCGGCGCACCTCGCCGATCTCGCCCGAAGCGATGATCTCCCGCATCTTGCGGTACAAGCAGTCTGTACGCTGGTTGAACATCAAGCCAAAGAGCTTATCGGACTTCTTTGCAACCTCGTTCATCTCCTTGACCTGCTTGGTATAAACGCCCGCAGGCTTCTCGCACAGCACGTGCATACCGTGCTCCAGTGCATAAATGGTCATTTCGGGGTGCCTGTAGTGCGGCACCTCGATCATCACGGCATCAACAAGACCGCTGCCTATCATTTCCTTATAATCGGTAAAGATGGCACCCTTGAAGCCTGCCTCCTCTACCACACGGTCGATCGCCTTTTGGTCGATATCGCAGATCGCCGTGACCTCACCGTTTACGATCTGACCCTCATTGAAGATCCTTTTGATGTACTTTCTGCCCTGATTACCGACACCGATAATACCAAATCTTACCTTTTTCATGTTAAAAATTCTCCTTTAAATATTTAATGCTGCGCGCAACCTGCGCGAAGGGATCCTCATAACTCGTTGCGTCGTCCTGCTCAACGAGGAAATACTCGGCGCCTGCCGCGACGAATGCGGGAATCACGGCGTGCCAGTTGATGTTGCCGTCACCCACGGGGGCGAATTTCGGCTTTGACTCGTATTTGCCCGTTGCCTCGTTTTTGACGAAATAGGGCAAAAAGTCCTTGAGGTGCACGCAGCCGATGCGCCCCTTCAGCTTTTCGATGTATTCAAGGATCGAAACGCCGCCCGACTGGAGCCAGAAGGTATCCAGAATAAAGTTGACCTCGGGGCACTCCTCCATGATGGTATCAAACACGGTTTTGCCGCTCTCCATCTTCACAAACTCAAAATTGTGGTTGTGGTAAAAGAAATTTGCGCCTGCCTTCGAGATCTTTTCTGCAGCCTTGCCGATCTTGGCAATGCCCTCGCGCCTTGTTGCCTCATCGGCACCGCGGAAATCAAACGCGCCAAGACCGATATTATTGCAACCAAATCGTGCGTGGCCTGCCACCAGATTTTCGGTATCCTCCAGCATCATATCAAGCTTTACGTGCGTCAGCACCACGGGAAGCCCCGCCTCCATGCTGACCTCGCGCACCATTTCGGGATCCCATGCGCCGCCCGAATACTGCACGTAATCGTAGCCCATCTCCTTCAACCTTTTGAGGGTAGCTGAAAAATCCTCTTTTGTGGAGATCTGCTTGCGAAGTGAATACAAATTCAAACCAAATTTCATGCCTGCCATATTTTTTCTCCCCTTTCATTTTCCTGTTCGGTATAACCGCCCGCAACCAAAAGTGCCTTCAGGGCGGCAACAGCCGCATCAAAGCTCTCATCGTTGGTGGCGTAGGAATACTTGGTCTGCAGCACGGTATCATCTATCGTGGCGTAGCCCGAAAATACCTTTAAGTGCGGCTCGAGCGTCATCACCGCATCGCGCCCAGCTGCCTTGATACGGGCGATCATTTCATCAATATGTCCATCACCCTTGCCCGCAGGCACCAGCGTGCCATCCGCGGCAATCACATCCTTGATGTGGAAATAGGAGGTCTTATCAAACAGTGCCGCCATTGCCTCGCGTGTGTCAACACCGCACTGAATGTAGTTTGCAGGGTCAAATACAAATTGCAGCCCCGCAATATCGGCATCCACCAGCTCGCAAACACGCGCGAGCGTGTCACCGTAAATGCCCTTTTCGTTTTCGTGGCACATCACCACACCGTGCTCCTTCGCAATGGCACACATTTCGGTAAGATAATGCTTGACGGCAGCAGGATCCTCATATGCCTCAAAAAAGCTGAACATGCGAATGCGCTCGGCATGCAGGAGCTGCGCGATCTCGCAGACGCGGCGCACCCTTGCCATGTGTGCCTCGGCTTCTGCCAGCTTCACCTTACCCAACGGCGAGCCAACCGACCAAACGGTAATGCCTCCTGCCTGCAGTGTGCGGTATGCCTCCTCCGCCTCCTCATTGGTGAGATCTGCCACGTTCTTTCCGTTTACGTTGCGCACCTCGATCTGCGAGATGCCGTTGCGCTGCAACGCCGCAATTTGAGCGGTGAGCGCCTTGTCCGCCTCGTCGGCGAACGCACAAAGCTTGATCATAAAATACCCCCTTGACAGAAAATATTTTTTATGCTATTCTCATTTTAGCACGATTTTAAATCATTTCAATGCAAAATCTTTATGTTTGACCACAAAAACAGGACGATTTTAATATGAGTGAATTATCTTTATTTTACGTAAGGCACAACCGTCGCGGCATGGCACCTGCCATTGCCGAGGCACCCATTTATTTTTACGATCTCACCGTGATGCTGGAGGGCAGCCTTGACTACATACTTGACGGCAAGCCCGTGACCCTTGCGGCGGGTGATGCGGTGCTGGTCAAAAAAGGCATGGTGCGCGCCCGTGCGGCAAGCGGCGAGCGCGTGGATTACATCAGCTTCAACTTCCACACCGCGACACCGCCCTCCCTACCGACGGTGATACGGGGCGCCGTGCAAAACGAGACAAAGCTGATGATCGCCGCCTGTGACGAGATCAGCAAGCGCCACCCCATGGGGCATGAAAAGGCGGTGGGACATCTGCTCTCTGCCATTCTTCTTTCCTTTGAAAATAACCTGCAGGAGGCGCAGATCAGTCCGCTGACCGCCAAGATCATCAAGTATCTGAGCAAAAATCTGTCACAGAAGATCACCCTTGCAGACATTGGAAAAATGACCTTCTTCTCCCCCGTTTACTGCGACACGGTTTTTAAAAAGGATATGGGCACCTCGATCATTGATTATTTGCTCGGCGAGCGCGTTGCCGAGGCGAAAAAGCTGCTGATCGAGGGCACGCTTTCGCTTTCCGAGATCGCGCAAATGACGGGCTTTGAGGATAGCAATTATTTTGCCCGCGTATTTAAAAAGCGCACGGGCTACACCCCCACGGAATACAAAAAGATCACCCTGCACGACCTCAAAGCAGGAGAGTAAATGCAAAATGCAAAGTGCGCTTTGTTCGCATTTTCTCTTGTAGGGACAGGCATCCTCTGTCCGCTTGTTCGCGCCCCGTTGTCATCCTGAGGGTGTGGGCAAAGAAACCCGAATGGATCTGTGAAAACGCAACAAGCGTTTTCGGGGGGTGGTTTGCACCAAGGGCTTCCCCTTGAGGGGAGGCTCCCGCGCAGCGGGTGGTGAGGTGTAGCCGCCACAGCGGCGTTGACTTGCGAAAAATGCCATAAAAAAATAACGGATGCTACGCATCCTACACCTCATCAGTCGCCTCCGCCGACAGCTTCTCCTCGAGGAGAAGCCTTGGGCGCGTACATACCGCGGCGCGATTGGTTTATCGCGCCGAGATCCTTCCTCGCGCCCTCTTGCGCTCCTCAGGATGACAGAAAAAGGTTGGCAAGCACGTACATCATGCGCATTGTTTGCACCGCATCGGGGATGGCATCCTCATCCACCGCAAGCGGTCCCCCTTCCCCTCCTTGGGGAAGGCATATGGCACATACATCATGCGCATTGTTTGTACCGTATCGCGGATGGCGGGAGGACCAAGCCCGTGACCGAGCAAAGCGAGTGTCAACGTGCTCGGCGTAGCCGAGGACAACTCCCCTACCGATTTGTGTATAGTATATCAAAATAAAAGCCAAACAGAGCAAGAAGAAAGGACATTTCGCCCTTCCTTCTTGCTCTGCTTTTTTATGCAAAATTATCTTCTTTTCAGCTTGCCGATGACCTTGCCGGCTACACGCACGTCCTCAAAATCCTTTAAAAGAATATCTCCGTATTCGGGATTGAGGGAATACAGGCGGTCACCGCCAAAGACCTTGAAAAAGCCATTGCCATCGAGAATGAAGATGCCAAGCTCACCAAACTCCACGGCATCCGCCTCCTGCACCAGCAAAATATCGCCGTCACGGTAGCGCGGCTCCATGGAATTGCCGCTGATGCGGAGTGCAAAATCCGCCTCGCGTGTGCGCGAGTTATCGCTCACTGTGATCTCCTCAGTGCTGTCACCGTCAAGTGCAACGCCAACCCCTGCGGAAACGGGCAGATCATAAAGCGGCAGCGTGCGGCGCGCAAAGCCGTTGACATTATCGGCATACGCGGCGGTCAGGCGCGCGGAAAGCGGCTCGGGGCGTACAAAGCGCGCAGGGCGCTGCACCTCTGCCTTCGGGGAGGCAAATTCCGCCTCCTTCGCAATGAGGGCTGCAACCGTTTCGCGCCCGCGCGGGTCAAGCGCACGGTACTGCTCGATCAGCGCCATTTCCCCTTCCTCAAGCGTGTAGTTGTTGCGGTTTTCCTCAATACCGTACATGATATAGTCAAGCGAGCAATTCAGTGCCTCACAAATGGCAACAAAATTGGAAAGCTTGGGCGACTCACTGATGCCGGCAAGAATTTTGGAGAGCGTACCGACCGCAATGCCGGTTTTTTCCGCCAGCTCATCATTGGTCATCTTTTTTTCGCTTTTTAATTGCTTAATTCTCTTGATGTAATCCATAAAAGCACCTCGCTTTTCCGTCTTTGGCATCATTTTAGCACATTTTTTCCGTTTTGTAAAGTGCTTTTGCAAAATATTTTTCCGATTTTGGATTATTTTTCTGAAACGGAAAAGGTCGGAAGCGGTCGGAACCACAAGTTCCTGCCGTTTTCGACCTTTTTTGGGTGTTTTGTATGATCTTGTCGGAGCACGTACCTCCGACAATTTTTTCATTTACAGCAATGTCGAAATATCGTCGTTTGGCACGATTTTTGCCAGATTTACGTTCTTGTACCGCTTATCCTCGGTCACCTCGCGAAGCACGTGTAAAAACGGCGGCAGAGTGACGGTCTCCCCCTCGCTTGCAACCTCTACCTCGGCAATGGCGCGATCCTGCCAGAAGGGATACACGTCGATCTCCACCGTGTGCTTGCCATGCGGTACTGCGTAGCGCACCTTCTCGATGGGGTGACGTGCGGGGTCGGCGAGGGTAAGCAGCGCGGTGTATTCCGCCTCGCTGACGGTGCGCTCGCTCTCCTCGGCAGAAAGTGCGCTCACGCGCCGCTTGCGCGTTTCAATATAGGTAACCGTTTCGCCCTCGGTCACCCTTCGCACGCGGTATGTCTCCCCTGCGGGTGCCAACAGATAGGTCTGCACCATCGACAGGATCCGACACCCCTTTATTAGCGCAAGTGCCGTAAGATCGGGCATGGCAATGAGGTATTTATGCTCGATCTCATACGCTGCGGTAAAGAGCGACCATGGGAAATCGGTTGGCGTGGCGGCGGCGAAGGATAGCACCTTTCCCGTTCTCGGGTGCGGGAAGGAGAGTCCCGTGGCAAAGAGCGCGGGGGCGGCTGCCTTGATGCGCGCGCCGTATTTGCCGTCACCCACCAGTGGTGTTTTGCGCGAGGCAAATTGCACGCGGATCTGGTGGCTGCGCCCCGTTTCAAGCAGAATTGAAACGCGGGTGAGGGTCTTGCCCTCATGCAAGGTCTCCCCCAGCGTTTGGTAGGTCAGCACCGCCTCGCGCGCGCCGCGCCTCGGGCTACCCACGACAAAGCTTTTGTTTTGCTTGCTATCCTTAAATAAAAGATCGCGCAGCTCGCCCGTCTCTGCCGAGGGCGCACCCTCCAGCACGGCGGTATATTCCTTTTTGAGGCGATTTTCGGTAACGGCGCGAGAAAGCGTAGCGGCGGCTGCCTTGGTGCGGGCATACACCATTACGCCCCCCACCACGCGATCAAGCCGATGGACGGGAAAAACCGTGCCGTAGCGAGGTGCGAGGAGCGCGGGGAGCGAGCCCTCGCCCGCATCCTCCGAAAGCACGCCGCGCGGCTTTACCACCACAACAACGGCATTGTCGGCATACAATACTTCCATACAGTTCCCTTTCCCGTCATTTTTCGACGGCATTCCGAAAAAATTTTTTCTCCCGTTGACGACAAATGCAGCTTCCATCTGCTACAATTAAAAAAAACAAAGCGAAAGGAGAAAAAAATGGCAAAAAAAGCGAATTTAGACAGCGGCTTTTTGCTGCTTTACGACTGGCTGCCTGCGCTTGAGGAGCTACCCGCCAAGGAGGTAAAGGCGCTGCTTCTTGCACTGATCGCACGACAACGGGAAAACACACCTCTACCTATATTTAAAAATAAAATGACCAACAGCTTTGCGCGCATGATCGAGCCCTGCATCAAGCGCCGACTGGATGGGCAAACGGGCGGCAAAAAGGGGCAAAGACCCATAGTACCTCCCCCACCACCTTTACCCCAAAGCAAAGAGGAGGTAAGTAAAGAAAATAAAAGCAAAGCGCAAAAGGAGCGGAGCGAGGCACTGCCTGCGGACGATGCCGCTTGCCCTCCCCCCGGCTCCGCCCCTGAGGCAGGGGATGTGGTAGAGAAGAAAAATGCCGTAAGCGGCACAACCCTTACCGAGTCGGAGCGGCAGGAGCTACTGAAAAAGGGTGTTTCCGCCCCCTATATTGCAGCGCGCGAGATGCGTGCCACCGAGCATGCGGCACGGCACAAATGCACCGTGCTTGCAACGCTGCTTCGCTGGTGGCAGCAGGATACCGCAGGAGGCGGCACAACGCAGGAAAAAAGCGCCGCACAGGGTGCTGCAGGCACCATGGCAAGCAGCTTTGATGCGGATGAATTTTTCACTGCCGCTCTTTGCAGCACCTACCAAAACGCGGCAGATGTGCCGCAAATTTAAAAAACGGATGCTCCGCATCCTACACCTCACCACCCGCTCCTGCGGGAGCCTCTCAGCAAGGAGAAGCCTACTATGCACAAAGTCGCGCGATATGATGCTTAACAATAATTTTTTATTTACCTTTTACCCTTACCAAGCATATTGAGATACGTCTCGCAGTAGCGCGTACCGAAGGCGCGTTGGGCTACGGCATCAAAATGCAGATGATCGGGCTTGAGCGTGAGCCCCTTTGCCGAAACCACGGCGGTATGCGGCAGCGTGGCGGCGATCTCATGAAAAACGGCATTCAGGCGCTTCGGGCGATCCGCCAAATGCCAATCCGCGCCGATATTTTCCGAAAGCTCGCCAATGAGAAGCGGCAGCGCCTCGGCACCAAGCGCGCGGCGCAGTGCCGTGATCATGGTGATGAATTTCTCTTTATAAGCGGCAACCCCTTCATCGGTGTTGCAGTCGCTCTCACCCTGATGCCACAAAATACCGCCAAGGCGCGAGGTGCGCTGTGCAAGCTCTGTCATCAGCACGGCGTGGTCGAAAAGCACCTCGCCCGGCATCCATTGCGAAAGCGCGGTGCCGCCGTCGGCACAGGGAATGAGCCCCACGCGGCAGCCGAGCGTGCTTGCCACACCGTCTGCAAAGCTGGCACCAAGCCCCACACCGCTGTGAAATCTTCCTTCAAAGATCGCACGGTCGGGATTGATGGGCTCACTCATTTTCTGCCAGCGCCCCATGCGGAGCATATAGCACTGCTTATTTTCGATCGGCGCAACGTCGGCAAATTCGCCTCTGCCCGCCATGTTCGATTGTCCGATCAGCAAAAAGGAGCTGATCTCACCCTCGGCTTTTTTCAGTCCGTCTTTAATTTCCATAGCACCTTTATACAAACTCGGTCATGCCGTCGGCAAGCAGCGCGCGGCGGCGCAAAATGCGGTAATATTCCTTCGTGGGGTCACCCGTGAGGATCCCCGTGGCGGGGCGCAGTGCGGTCACAAGTGCCTCGGGAGAGAGGTACTTGCCCTCCGCCGCCGAGAGAATGGCGCGGATGCGGATAAAGCCTCCCTCAAACGAGACCTCGGCAGTGTGGATATGATCAGCGATCTCAATTTGCTTTTCGCCCGATTTGCTCTTTTTGGTAACCGTGAGTGTGCGAGAGCCGAGCGCCTCTCTCACGCGGGCGGCAAGCGCCTCGTCGGCACCCGTGGTGAGAATGGTATAGTCATATTCGGCAAAGGCAATTTCGGTAAATTTGCGCGTGGCGGGATAGACCTCCAGCACGGCAAGCTCGTCGGTGAGCTCGGCATTGAGGCGCGCCTTGATCTCCGCGCAGGACATATCGCGCTCAATGCGGATATCCAGCATTTCACACTCACTCTCAGACCCTACGGGCAGGGGCATGCCAAACACCATTTTGATGTGGGGGTTAAAGCCCTTGGTATACCAAAGTGGCAAACCCGCGCGCACCAGCACGCGGCTGAAGGTTCGCTGGAGATCAAGATGCGAGATGTATTGGAGATTCCCTACCTTGCGAAAGCGCACGCGAAGCGTTTTCGGCTCGGGGAGCATGGGCAGGGTGAATTTTACATCGTTGTTTTTCATTGCTCTTTACCTCCCCCGGGGCAGCAGGTGCGCACGCCGCCAAGACGATTGGCACCGCAGCCCGCGCATTTCTCGCGGCAGTTGGGCGTGGTTGCGGCGGCATAGGCGCGCGCACGCTCACGCTTGAAAAACTCCTTGCTGACACCGCAGTCGATCACATCCCACGGCAGTACCTCGTCAAGTCCCATTTGACGGTTGGCGAAGAAGGCGGGATCAATGCCCGTGCGGGCAAAAACAGAGAGCCACTTATCGTAATCGAAAAACTCATCCCACGCATCAAAGCAAAAGCCCTCGCGGGCGGCGAGCAGCAGCGCCTTGCCGAGCCTACGGTTACCGCGCGCGAGAACCGCCTCAATGTGGCTGACGCGTGCATCGTGGTGGGTATAGCGCACCTTGCGGTCAGTCACCTTTTCACCAAGGTATTCCTGCTTTTCCTTTAGCATCTCCATGGTGTCCTGTGCCTCCCACTGAAAGGGCGTGAAGGGCTTGGGAATAAAGCAGGAAACGCTGATGGTGACCTGCGGCGAGCGACCCTTGGGGCGATCCTTGTTCTGATAATATTCATGCACCACGCTTTTGGCAAGGGTGGCAATGCCCTCGATATCCTCGGCGGTCTCGGTGGGCAGACCGTTCATAAAGTAAAGCTTTACGTTGGTCTTGCCGCCCGAAAAGGCAACGTTTACCGCGCGCATGAGATCCTCCTCGCGCACGTTTTTATTGATGACATCACGCAGGCGCTGCGTGCCCGCCTCGGGCGCGAAGGTGAGCGACGAGGTGCGCACCGAGGCAATGCGCTCCATTAATTCGCGGCTAAAGCTATCCACGCGCAGCGAGGGCAAGGAGAGGCTGACCATGTTGGGGTCGGTCCACTCGAGCAGCTCACGCGTTAAGGGCTCAAGCTCGGTATAGTCACTGATCGAGAGCGAGGTAAGAGAAATTTCCTCATACCCCGTGTTATCGTAAAGGCAGCGTGCCTGACGGTTTAACACCTCATGCGATTTTTCGCGCACGGGGCGGTAGATCATGCCCGCCTGGCAGAAGCGACAGCCGCGAATACAGCCGCGGTAAACCTCAAGCATTA
>CAZOWH010000059.1:5844-9786 GCA_964583425.1 uncultured Lachnospiraceae bacterium | reverse complement strand
CTACTCTCTTTGCGAGAGCCTTTATATATTACCACTTTACGGATCGGTTGTCAAGGGGTTTTTGAAAAATTTTTCTGATTTTTTCCTGATTTTCCAAAGAGTTTTTTCTTATTCTCTCCTCCTGTCGGAATTTTATACATAATCACCACCAAAAAAAGCAAACTAATTGTAAGGAGTGATGATATGGCAACCATTTTGATACGCACAATTATTATATATGTAGTGTTGATCGCCACCATGCGGTTGATGGGAAAGCGACAGTTGGGCGAGCTTGAAATTTCTGAGCTGGTCACAACGCTCCTCATTTCGGAAATCGCCTCTCTGCCGATCGCCGATCAAAGCATTCCCATCATACACGCCGTAATTCCGCTGGTAACCATTCTCACCATGGAGGTTGTTTTATCGGTCATACTACTGAAATGCCCCAAATTAAAAAACATTGCATCGGCGCGACCAACTGTGCTGATCCGACAGGGCGTGCTTGACCAGCAGGAAATGCGGCGCATTCGTATTTCGATCGATGAGCTGATCAGTGAGGCAAGGCAAAGCGGTATTTCCTCACTGGAGGATATCGATTATGCGATCCTTGAGCAAAATGGCAAGATATCCATTATCCCCAAACGGCAGGCAAGCCCACCCACGGCAAAGGAGCTTAATATAATATTGAAGGAAACCGGTGTCATGCATGCCTTGATCGAGGATGGGCACATCAACGATTATAACTTAAAGTTATTGAAGCGTGACCGCGCCTGGCTGACCGCCTACTTGCAGCAAGCGCGCAAGCGCACTGAGGACATTTTCTTTTTGGGAATCGACGACGGTGAAAATTTTTATTGCGTGGATAAGGAGAATACGCCATGAAAAGCTTTGCGGTATCCATGGGGATATTTTGTGTGCTGCTGGGCATTATCGTATGGAATTATTGTTATGTTTCACGCGTCTGTACCGAGCTCATCGAAAAAATAGAGGAGTTGCCCGCATGTGATGCCTCGAGTGAGGCGGTAAACGAGTTATGTGATTACTGGAAGGAGGAAAGTGAGTGGCTTGCCATTTCACTTTCACTGCACACCATTCACAAAATGGACGACTGCCTGACAGAGCTGCGCTATGCAGCGGATCACAACGACACACAGTTTTTTGAAAAAAATCGTTATTTGGCAAGAACGATCGTAGAAGAGATGCGCGATAACGAAAAACCAATGCTCAAAAATTTAATATGATATAATTTGTTGATACAAAAAATGCGGTAGCTGCGCAGCTACCGCATTTTTTATAAAAGATCAATATTTGGCATTGGGAGAGATAATGCCCGTACGCGTGCACCACTCATAATACAGGTAATAGGGGGACTGCACGGCATCATCACCCTCGGTATAAGCTGTCTTTTGCCATGCCAAAAGCGCGATACCGATATCCTGACGTGTGATTGCGATCATTTCACCGTTCATGGTATAGCTCATGTCGGTGCCCGTGTAATACATGATCAGATCGGTCATATCCCAAATATCCTCGGCAGTGAGCTGCGCCGCACTGAGATAGATCGCCTCTACCTCCTCGGCGGTGGTCATATTGCCGATTGCCTCCGCAAGCTTGGCGGAAACAGCATCCATGATGCGGACGTTCTTTTCATCAAGCTTTAAAGCAGAGGAGAAGTTCATACCAAGAGTAGGATACTTCACCATTTCAAGGTTCTGCTTTTTCTCATACTCCCAACGGAGCACCTCATCAGCGCTGTTGGGATATGCAACGAAAACATTACCCGTCTTGTTGATATCCATCACGTAAAGGTTGTCGTGAGTTGCCTTTGCATAAACATAATTAACACCGTCAACATTAACAGACTCAAGCGTGTAGTTGACCTCTTCAATACCGTACTGCAGAATGTTGCGTGCCTCTGCATTGGTGTTGAGGAAGGTAAGGATCTCAGCCGAGCGCTCCTCGTTTACGGTATATGCACCAACAGCAAACATGGAGGAATAGATCTCCTCATCGGTCAGCTCGGGATACTGCATTACGAGCACCTCATAGCCTGCCGCCTCATATTCTGCCTTCAGCTCCCAGCCGCCATGCACCACGCGAACAGCAGCCTGTACCTCGGCATCGGTGGTAACGTAGCCCTCGGTTCCCTCGTAATGCGTCTTGTTTGCCAGTGCCTTCATGTAAGCAGCATCGGTCAACAGGTTGACATTGCCAAGAACGGTTTTGTTGGAGGAGCTATCACCGAAGATGGAAAACTCATCGGGAGTCTGGATCGCAAAACCGGGAGCAACATCAAGATCAAAATTCCAATAGTGCGCAAAGTCAAGGTCGATCTTGCCCTCTGCGTTATCGGTGTAAATGGGGTATATCTTATCGGAGCCCGTGTAGGTGCTGTAAATGTAATCAAGGTATTCCTTGAACTCGCTATCGTACAGCGTAGCACCGGTCAGACTGCTGTTATACTCATCCAACAGCGCCTTATCAGCAACCAAGTAAACGTATTCACCCACGCCGTGATTGTTGGGCAATGCGTAAATGTTGCCGTCAATTGCAGCAGAGGAGAGATACGCGGTGCTGACGTAAGAATTCAGCTTTACAGCAGAATCCTCAAGGTGCTTGCGCATATCGGTCAGCCAATCGTTATTGGCATATGTATTGTACTTTTCATAATTGCCGAGGAACATAACATCGACGACATAATCAGGTATGGTGGGGAATTTGAGCTCGGGGATACCGTATTCATTCAAAATGGTTTCCTCGGTCTTGTTTTCCACTGTCACATTGCCCGCCGCAATATTCTCCTCATGCTTAACAAATGCTGCCTCAACGGCTGCATAATAGTCGCTTTCAAGGTAATACTTGAGGTTCAGCTGGGTTTTGTACTTTGCTTTGGTCAGCTTGTTGATGCCTTCACTAACCTGCCACACCTGATTCCAAGCCTCCTTCTGCTCCGCACTCATTGCGGCAACAACTGCCTTTTCGGCATCGGTCAGCAGATCAAGGCTCTCCTTTTCGGGCGTAACGCCGGAAAGGATCACAGCGCTGGCATCCACGACCAATTGACTTTCGGTGATCAACCAAACATTTAGTGTGGTCGTATAACGTGAAGCCTCTTCGTTGATGCTATTGATAGAGCCTTCCTGGGAGCAGCCTGCCAAAAGGGGCAGAACCATCAGCATGGCAAGCACCAAACATACAATCTTTTTCTTCATAAAGGACCTCCCACGCGTGGCATTGCGCACACGCGAAATAATTATATAAGTATATATTACACCAACTTGTAAAATTTGTCAAGTGAGGTTTTTGTGACGGTTATACCGCGATGTGTCGCTATTGCCGTAAAACGCAGTCATCTTACACAAAAGCAATTTGACACATTCCCCACGTGCGACGAAAAAATCATCACTTTGCAAAACGCGAAGACCTAAAAGTTGTGCAAATCAACGATAATTATAAAAATCAATCAAGGAAGCCACGCAAATGACGTGCACGGCTGGGGTGACGGAGCTTGCGCAACGCCTTGGATTCGATCTGACGAATGCGCTCACGCGTGATATCAAACTCCTTGCCGACCTCCTCAAGGGTACGCGTTCTGCCATCATAAAGCCCAAAGCGAAGCTTGATCACATGCGCCTCGCGAGGGGTCAGCGTATTGAGCTCGCGCTCAATGACCTCACGCAATATATTGGTAGAGGCAGAGTCAGCGGGAGATGGCGTATCCTCATCGGGAATAAAGTCACCGAGGTGGCTGTCCTCCTCCTCGCCGATCGGAGTCTCAAGGGACACGGGATCGAGCGCCACCTTCATGATCTCGCGCACACGCTCAGCGCTCATGCCCATCTTTTCACCGATCTCGGCGGGGGTAGGCTCACGCCCAAGCTCCTGCAGCATCTGACGCTGGTAGCGTGAGACCTTGTGAATGGTCTCCACCATATGTACGGGAATGCGGATGGTGCGTGCCTG
>CAZOWH010000059.1:0-5834 GCA_964583425.1 uncultured Lachnospiraceae bacterium | reverse complement strand
CGTGCCTGATCGGCAATGGCGCGGGTGATTGCCTGTCTGATCCACCAGGTAGCATAGGTAGAGAACTTATAGCCCTTGGTATAGTCGAACTTATCTACCGCCTTCATCAAGCCAAGATTTCCCTCTTGAATGAGATCAAGGAAGAACATGCCCTTGCCGACATAACGCTTTGCAATACTGACCACAAGGCGCAGGTTTGCCTCCACCAGCTCGGTCTTGGCGTTTTCATCACCTGCCGCCATTCTTTCCGCCAGCTCCTTTTCACGCTCGGCAGTAAGAAGCGGCACCTTGCCGATCTCCTTGAGGTACATGCGCACGGGGTCATCAATGGAGAGACCCTCCTGCTCAAGCATGCGCTCCATATTTTCACCGCCGCCGAAGCGCTCGACCTCGTGCTCAATCTCATTAATCTCACTGCTGGAAAGCTCATCGGGCAAGGAAACACCGTTATCCTCAAATGCCTCGTAAAGCTTTTCGAGGCTATCCATGTCAAAGTCCATGTTTTCCATTGCCTCGTCGAGGTCGTTGGTGGAAAGATCGCCTTTCTTGCCCTTTTCAATTAGGCCATCCATATCGACCTTTTTTTCAAGGACCTTTTCCGCCGAGTCAACAGCCTCGGTCACCTCATCCTCAAGGACTTCCTTTTCCATCATATCCTTTTTTGCGTTCATTTATTTTCTCCTTTATTTTTGTTCGCTTATTTTCGTTTCATCTGTGCGCGGCGCGCGGCAAGCTCACTTTGCCAATCACCGCTCGCCTTTGCCTCACGGGAACGCCGCAGGGATGCCAAAACGCCTGCCGCATGCACCAGCACCTCTTTGCCATTGTTTTGCAGGGATTGCCGATCCTGCTGCAAGCGCACCAGCCTGCCCATTTCATCGGGCGAGAATTGCTCGCCAAGTGCGGAAAAGGAAAACCCGTCTTCGCTTTTTTCGGCATCCGTGATCGCAGCAAACACACGCTTGCCGAAATCGGTAAAGAAATCCTCGACAGACAATTCCACCTTTCCCGTAAGACAGAGCTTACGATGCTCCGGAAAAAGCAGGAGCAACCCGAGGACCACTTCCTCCGCGTTGGCAGCGGCGGGATCCTTGGCGGCATCGGGATTCACATGATCGCCAAAGCTTCTTGCCGATAGCTGCAGCTCGCGACTTTCCTTTTGCCGCGCCTCACGCAGCTGGCGCTTACGGGCAAGCTTTACATCATTGGTAAGACTCTCCACCGAAATTCCGAGCTTAACGGCAGCGGCAGAAAGGTAAAGCTCACGCTCAACCCCCGAATAGGTAGCGGCAATGAGATTTGTCAGTTCCCTTGCTGCGCGGATCTTACCCTCGGCGGTGGCAACATTGTATTTTGCCAACACCTTATCCATTTTAAAATCAAATGCCGTGCTGCTGTTTTTGAGCAGAGAGCGAAATGCATCGGCACCGAATTTTTTGATAAACTCGTCAGCATCCTTGGCGCCCTCCAGCTTCAGCACACGCACGGGCAGCCCTACCTCATCCAGCAGCTGCATTGCCTTATCCGCCGCACGCTGCCCCGCCTCGTCACTGTCATAATTGATGATCACACGCTTGGTGTAGCGGGAGATGAGACGTGCGTGATCCGCGGTGATCGCCGTGCCGAGTGTGGCAACGGCGTTTCCAAAGCCCGCGGCGTGCATGGCGATGGTATCCATGTATCCCTCGCAGAGGATCAGCTCCTCTGCACAATGCTCCTTGGCATAATTCAGCCCAAACAGGATGCGGCTTTTTTTAAAGCCGGGCGTATCGGAGGAATTCAGATATTTCGGCTTACTGTCATCCATCACGCGACCACCGAAGGCAACGATATTGCCGGCGGTATCGATCACGGGAAACATGATACGGTTTCGAAACAGATCAAAAAGCGTACCACGCTGCGACTTTTTTGACAAAAAGCCCGCGATCAACTCTGCCTCGGTAAAGCCCGCCTTCTTCATATGATTGGTAAGCATACCGAAATCGTTTGGCGCAAAGCCGAGCCCAAAGCGCTTGATGGTAGCACCTGTAAGGCGGCGGCTCTCGGCAAGGTAACCCATTGCCTCACGCCCCAGCACGGGGTCAAAGAGCGCGGCGCGGAAAAACCTTGCCGCCTCCAAATTCATTTCATAAATACGTCTGCGCGGAACGGTGGGTGTGCCGCCGAGGGTCTGGTCGTTGGGAATGGATATTCCCGCCCTTGTGGCGAGAAATTCAAGTGCCGTCACATAGTCAAGGTTTTCCATTTTTTGTACAAATGTAATGACATCACCGCCCGCACCGCAGCCAAAGCAATAAAAGCTTTTGGTGGCGGGAAAGACGGTAAACGAGGGAGATTTTTCGCTGTGAAAGGGACAAAGCCCGTTGCGGTTTGAGCCCGCGCGCTTGAGCGTGACGTAGGAGCCGATCACATCCTCAATGTCACAGCGGTAGCGGATCTCCTCAATAATTTCCTTTGGTATCATTTTACGCGCCACACCTCCGGAATAAAGAGCTCGCGATAGAGCTCGATGGCATAGCGGTCGGTCATGCCCGAAAGATAATCGCATACCGCGCGACCCACTGACTCCTTGCTGATGGTTTCAAGATAGTCGAGCGGCAGCTGCTCGGGATGGTTTTCAAAATGCTCAAAGAGCTGTGCGAGCATGGTCTTTGCCTTGACCTCCTCATCCTTTGCGGCGTTATCGCGATACACACGCGCAAACAGGAAATCACGCAAACGGTCGGTCGCTTCCCACACCTCGGGCTCCATGACGATCTCGGGACGGTCGGTGCTGGCACGCACCACCGAGGAAACCATGGTATTGATGCGCTCGCCGTGACTGTTGCCGAGGATCTCGCGAAGCTCGACGGGAATTTCCTCATGCCGCAGGATCCCCGCACGCAGCGCATCATCGATATCGTGATTGATATAAGCAATGCGGTCGGCAAGACGGATGACACGGCCCTCTAGCGTTTGCGGCAGCTCCGTGCCCGAATGGTGTGCAATACCGTCGCGAACCTCGGCGGTAAGATTGAGACCCGTGCCGTTGTTTTCCAGCTTTTCCACCACGCGCACGCCCTGCATATTGTGCGAAAAATCGGGCGAATAGCATTGGCGCATCACCACCTCGCCCGCGTGACCGAAGGGCGTGTGCCCGAGATCATGCCCGAGCGCGATTGCCTCGGTAAGATCCTCATTTAAGAACAAGGAGCGTGCGATGGTACGCGCGATCTGTGTGACCTCCAACGTATGTGTAAGACGTGTACGGTAATGATCACCCGCTGGGGCAAGAAAGACCTGTGTTTTGTACATTAGGCGACGAAAAGACTGGCTATGTATGATGCGATCACGGTCACGCTGAAAATCGGTACGCATGTCACAATCGGTGCAGGGGTGCTCCCTGCCCGCCGTATTGGAGGACAAAAACGCATAGGGGGAAAATGTACGCTTTTCCCGCTCGATCAGCTGCTGTTTGATATTCGACATGATCTCACCATCCCTTCTCTTATTTACGATTGACATTTAGTAAAATACGATAAAATAAAGAAAATCTCTTTTTTTCGTCAAATATTTTTGGGGCAAATCCTTCCAAATAATAAGTATAAAACGGATGCCGTTGCGGCATCCGTTTTATATACATCTGTTACATATTCAAGCAGGCTTGGTATCAAGCTTTGTCTCCAGCTCTTCCGTGATGGCGCGACCTGCGGTCAAATCGGTCACACGCGCGACAAATGCAGCGCATTTTTCGGCAGGAAGCCCTACGGTAAGGCACACACGATCAGCAAAATCAGTGCTGCGCTCGCGTGCCTCAAAGCGTGGCAGCTCCTGCAGCAGCTTTTGATAATCGGGATAGGTGAGATCAAGCAAAATGTCGGTAAACGGTATAAATTCCGCGACACCTGCAGCATCCAGCACGGCGCATGCGGCGCCGCCGTATGCACGCGTGAGTCCACCCGTACCAAGCAAAATGCCACCGAAATAACGTGTGGTGGCAACGCAAACATCCTGCAGTCCGCGTCCCTCGATCGCCTTCAGGGTCGGCATGCCCGCCGTGCCCTGCGGCTCGCTATCATCACCGTAGCGCTTGTTACCGTCGCGCAGCAAATAGGCAAACACGGTGTGCCGCGCCGCAGGGTGCAGCTTTTTGCGCGCTTTTACAAACGCCTCTGCCTCCTCGGCGGTTGAAACACGCTTAACAGCGGCAATAAAGGTAGAGCGCTTTTCTTCAAGCTCCGCCTCACAATCCCGCATAACGGTGCGAAAAATATCGGCATTTACCATTCCCTTGTCTCCTTTTGTGGGTTGGTGTCATATTGGCACAAGGGACCGTAGGTGCGCTCGTCTACTACGGCAGTGACCGCCACCGCTTCGGCGCCGTAAGAAACATCCTCAACCGTGGCATTGCGATAAAGCGCGGAAAGCAGACCCTGCTTATCGTTTGGAATGCGAAAGGTGACACGGCGACTGCCTGCGTGGAGCATTTCCTCAATACGGAGCAGCAATCGATCGACACCCTGTCCCGTTGTGGCGGAGATATACAGCACATTTTCTCTGCCATGGGCAACACCGGGTGCTGCAGCACCGAGATCGCATTTGTTAAAAACATATACAACGGGTCTATCCCCCGCGCCAAGATCGCGGAGCAGCGCCTCGGTCACCTCGATCTGCGTGCCCGCCTCGGGGTCGGAGGCATCCACCAAAATCAGCAACAGATCGGCATGCACCGCCTCGTCAAGCGTGGAGCGAAATGCGTGGATCAAATGGTGTGGCAGATTTCGGATAAAGCCGACCGTATCAGTGAGGAGCACTGTTTCCCCACCGGGCAGCTGACACTTGCGCGTGGTGGGGTCAAGCGTTGCAAAAAGCTTGTTTTCGGCAAGAATACCCGCATCGGTGAGATAATTGAGCAGCGTGGATTTCCCTGCGTTGGTGTAGCCTACGATCGCCACGCGTGCATGCCCCGATCGGTCGCGTGCCACACGCTGCGTGCGGCGATTTTCCGCCATTTCGGCAAGCGCCTCCTCCAGCATGCGCACGCGGCGCTGCAGATGGCGGCGGTCGGTCTCGAGCTGGCTCTCACCCGGTCCTCTTGTGCCGATGCCGCCGCCGAGACGGGAAAGCTCTGTGCCTCTGCCCATAAGGCGCGGTGCGGTATATTTGAGCTGTGCCAGCTCTACCTGCAGCTTGCCCTCACCGCTGGCTGCATGCAGGGCAAAAATATCAAGGATCAGCATCGAGCGGTCAATGACGCGCACCTCGCCACCCAGTGCCTCCTCAAGATTGCGGATCTGGGAGGGAGAAAGCTCGCAATCAAAAACAACCAGCGCAACCTCATTACGCGCGCAATAATAGGCAAGCTCCGCCACCTTGCCGCTGCCAAGATAGGTGCGCACGTCGGGTGCTTCTTTATTTTGTATCAGCTTAAAGGCGGTAACGCCGCCCGCCGTATCAAGCAGGCGCTCAAGCTCGGCAAGGCTGACCTCCGCCTCATCGGTGGTGCCGCGTGTGACCACGCTGACCAATGCCGCGCGCACGCCCGCGGTAATTTCGTTCTTTTCCATATCGACACCTCGCTTCCAGGATAGAAAAAGGGGGCAGAGACCTGCCCCCGATACCTGCCACGCCGTGGCGTGACTGCGTGAAATGACTCGATTATTTCTTTGCCTGGAGTCTTCTGTTGAACTTGTCAACACGACCGCCCACGTCAACCAGCTTCTGCTTGCCGGTAAAGAACGGATGACATTTAGGGCAAATTTCAACCTTCATTTCCCCGCCGTTGGTAGACTTGGTCTTCACAACATTGCCACAAGCGCAAATGATGCTGACGTCTTCATAGGTCGGATGAATTC
>CAZOWH010000058.1:5771-9822 GCA_964583425.1 uncultured Lachnospiraceae bacterium | reverse complement strand
CTATGTGATCAGCGGTGCTGGCGGCGCCGATGATGTGGTGGAGCAAACCGCCGAGGCGGAATGGTAAACCAACCGCTTTTACAAGTTGAAAATAAGGAGGATTCGCCGATGGCAAGCTTGGGCTGATGGGGCGGCACGCCCCGCACGATTGCAAAAATTTACATGTTATGATATAATGAAGGAGGAAATATGTATGAAAATGAAAAAGAGAACCTTAAAGCGCACCTTAAAATATATTGTTAGCTTTGTTTTGTTGCTTTCGCTTTTCAGCAATCTCCCCTTGATGCTGGCGGGGGCTACCACAACGGAGAACTCTACCGCGCCCGCGGAAACACCCGTAGACATGCATGAGTATCATGAGGGGATCGTAGACGGTGGCATATACTGTATACGCAATCTTGGCAACGGCGATTATATGGATGTGGATAACGCCTTGACCGCTGCCGGCACCATGCTTTCCACCTATACCTATCATGCGGGCCCCAACCAACAGTTCCGCTTGGAGTACATGGGAGACGATACCTATAGAATGATCCCCATAAACGCACCCAACATGTACATCAACCAGCCGTTGAGTGCCGAGGGCTCACCTGTGAGTCTTTCCCCGGATTATGTGCAGGAAAACGGTGCCTTTCGCTTGAAGCGCTACGGCGAAAATGTGTATGCCATTTATGTGGCTGTCAGCAATTATCAAAATGTCTTGTGCATCGATTCCACTGCAGCACCGCGCGTTTTGCACAGAAATTTTGACAACCTCAGCACCGCGCAACAGCCGTATGCACTTTGGGCGCTTGAGCGCTACGGTACACAGTACGAAAGTTACGACACATTTTATATCCGCAGTGCCACGCACAATTTATATTTAAACTCCGATCCCAACATCATTGCCGCGCGTGTAGCTCCCTTTACCGGTACCGACGCGCAGCAGTGGAAGCAAACCGTTGCCACCACTGACAGTTATTATTTCTCGCCCCTGAATACCGTATACAGACATTTGAATATCAAGGGTGGCAGTGTGACATTAAGAATATCCGGGCAGGTGCAGGATCTTACCCATCGGCAATTTTTGATTGAAAACGCCACCGTAGATGCCAGCGGCAATTTGAACTGCAACATTGCGGCATATTTAGGCGGTCAAAAAATGTATCTTAACGTTGGCAATTACTTGCTGGATGATCCAACCGTGCACGGTGTACTCTTCTCCAATAAAGCTGAGGGGAATGACGTGTGGGTGTTTGAAAGGGTTACCACGACCAGTCGAGATCCGAAAGAGCTTATTCACAATCAGTGGCTTGCCGACGGCGGCACTGTAAACAGAGGAACAACCAAATGGTATTCTTTTGCCGTGGATAAAAACGCTCGATACAAAATAGAATTATCCGGAAGCAACGTCACAATAGGAACGGTTGAAGGCCTATTACCCGTGACAGAACTTGATCGGGACACGGCTAACAACAAAATGGTTGAAGTGTTTTTAAACGATAGCGTTGCCTCTATCACGGGTGAAGATACATATACCATTTATCGAATTCCCATTGTATATACGGGAGCTACCTCAAATGCAAACACGGCGTTTAATTATTCGTTATGTGTGCAACAATCTCCCATGTCGATACATTTAGGTTCTATGTATGAGGGAGACGATATTCCCGCATCCGGATTATACGGTGCTTGGGGCCACATTGAAAGTTTAGGATATAGTATTGATACAAAATCCTTGATCTCGGCAAGTGAGGCTCTTGAAGCCACACATGCCGTAACAGGCATATCCGATTTTCAATCAGATATTTTTATCTATAACGGTCATGGTGAAAAAGGATCTTTGGAATATGATTTAGTTGATCCACTCGATGTAAATAATTTGCCCAACATGGAGGGGTGCAAATTGGCAATTTGGGCGGCATGCGAATCTGCCAAAAATAAGCTACTTGTAAATTTCGTATCCAAAAGTATTGCCCAAGGTGCCGATGCCGCAATAGGATGGAGTAAAACAATTGATGTGGAAGACACACGACTGTTTATGAAATCATTTTTTGGTGCTTTGGCAGCAGGAGATAGTATTGATGAAGCGCAACGCTATGCCTTGAGCCTACCTGCTTGTTGTTGTACAAACGAAGACGATTATGAAGCGGTAAAGTATACATGTAATTGTGCTCAGTCGGATATTACTTGTCCGTGCGAAAACAGCTATTCACATTATAATTACATATATGGAATTTTGGATTCCTTAGTAATTCAGGGAAACGTCGATGTGGTTTTATTACCCGCTTCCGGCACTGCTGCTGCAATGACAGCATCCCTTGAGACAACCGAAATGCAGTCACAGGTGATGTTTGACAAATCGGCATACACATTAATGCTTGAAAACACCTCAACGGGAGCCAAGCTGTATTCAAAGCTGATGAACGGTATTCCAACCGATGATATCTATATTGAATATTACAAAAACGGTGTTTTGGTGGATACCTACAAATCAGATTTCAATTTAGAGGATTGTAGCACACAAATGTCCGCTCAGCAAACAGCGCAAACGCTGGCAGAGCATCCCGATGTATCCGCCGAGGATCTTGCATATATCTATGTTGATGGCACTTGGCAGCTGATCGAACGGCGCACCGTCACCGTTACACACGGTAATCATATTTGCTCAGAAATAGTTTATGTAAATATCACTGCAGAGGGAGTAACGCAATGATAAAAATAAAAAATAACAAAATATGCATCGAGATCAGTATTCCAATTAAGCTACTTGTTATGATGCTTGTTTTTGTTTTGGCCTGCGCTATTACCGCAGGGAGTACATTTGGGGTGCTATCTTATTTTTCTCATCGTAGCTATCACGAGGAGGCAATACCTTGCAAGGATCTTTTAGATAAGCCCGACGGTATTACCGTGCATTACATTGAAAACGATCGCGAAAAATCGGAAAAGCTGTCAAAAAAAGAAATTGATTTGGTGTTTAATGCTTTTGAAGACATGATACAAAATTGCGAGATCGCCCAAACCCCCCCGCAATATCATAACTCTCCTCGTTCTCATACCGAGTTGGATTCACATAAAGAAAATCGTATGCAGGAAGGAGGAACTGTAGAATTTCATTATAAGCAAAGACGAGAAGTGCAAATTGAGTTTTATACTCCAAGCACTGTACCGGAGAATGTATTTGCAAATCCTTATTATAGCTTTTGGGGACATATCGATTCTTTCTCTATTGCATATATGGATGAGACCGAGCTTTACTTTGTGGGGTGCTTAAATGATGTATATTACACAACCGCCGGCACTGTAATGTTTTCACAGGAATCTACAGAACATTTTTGGTCAGTTGTAAAATCTTGCATTTGATTGTTATACGCATGTAATAATTGTAAAGAGAGGAAGACCAATGCGTAAAATCAGTAAAAAGAAATCAAATATTATTATTCTTGCCTCCGTTTTAATCGTTGCCATTGCTTTGGGAATTGTGTTAGGGGCATATATGGATAATCAAAACGAAGTACCGTGTCACTCTTTGGATAAGCCTGACGGTATTACTATACATTATGTTGAGGATGATATCGAAAAATCGAAACAACTATCAAAAAAAGAGATCAATTTTCTTTTTGAGGCTTTTAGCGATATGTTAAAAAACAGTTCTCCCGGCGAAAGCGCTTCAGTGGCACTTTCTCCTTCAAGCACCTTCGAGGAACCCGTTTACAGTGGCGAAATATTTAAACATGGGGTAAATGTAGAATTTCATTATAACAGACCGCGTTTTGTGGAGGTTTTAATCGTACCACCCAATTTTTATTTCATGGATCAAGAAACAAAGGAATATGGCGGATTCGTTTCTTGTTCAGTGTTTTGTGGCGAGGTGGATTCTTTGGCTATTGTGTGCAAAGATAGAACATCGCTCGTGCAATTTTGGGGATGTCTTGATGGTGAATATTACAGTTCTTCTATATCTTCCGTGAGTTGTTCGGCGGAAGAAAAAAGCGAGTTTTTTGCTGCCGTAAAATCTTGCATCGAATAACCCCGCCCCGTGGCAGTTACCCTGCCACGGGGTATTTCA
>CAZOWH010000058.1:1392-5671 GCA_964583425.1 uncultured Lachnospiraceae bacterium | reverse complement strand
TTTGTCTCAAATTTTGGCGCGGTACTTGCGGATGTTTTTGCTTTATGGTATAATAGTTGTGTATAACTTGCAATAACGACCTAAAAATCCTTGAAACGGAGGAAACAGTATGTTTTGGGTATGGGGCATATACAACCTATTTGAAAACGGGCTTCTGAACGCCATCAGGACCGCTGTAAATCCCGGTGAGGTGGGAGAGGCGGTGTTGGTTGGCTGCGGCTTTATGGCTGTTGTGATCATTTCTTATCTTCTTGGCAGCATCAACTGGGCGTTGGTGATCTCAAAGCTGGTATACCATGAGGACGTGCGCGACCATGGCAGCGGCAATGCGGGCACCACCAATGTACTGCGCACCTACGGCAAAAAGGCAGCCGTGCTCACCTTTCTCGGTGACGGGCTGAAGGGCGTGCTGTCGATCGTGATCGCCTGTGCCATTTTCGGGTATCCGATGCTGGCAGGCGAGATATCGGGTGCCATTGTTTACGATGTGCATTATATTCACCTCATTACCGCCGCATATCTTGCTGCACTCTTTGCCGTGATCGGGCACATCTTCCCCATTTTTGCAAAATTCCGCGGTGGAAAGGGCTTTGCAACCTTCTTTCTCTCCGCGCTTGCCCTCAACCCCGCTATTTTTCTGCTGCTTGCCGCTATTTTCCTGATTTTGGTGCTTGGTGCGCACTACGTGTCGCTCGGCTCGATTGTCACGGCGGCATTTTACCCCGTGATCCTCAGCTCCTTTGACCAAGCCTACACGCAATACGGCGTCGGCACGATCTTTGCGTTCGCCATTGCGGCACTGGTAGCATGGAGCCACCGCACCAATATCAAGCGACTTCTCGATCACACCGAGCGCAAGACCTATTTCTTTAAGAAAAAGGAAAAGCCCACCGAAACCGAAGCAAAGGAAAAGAACGCACGATGAATTTTGCCACAGATTTTGCCTCGCTCTGCCTTTTGGCGGCGGAGCACGAGGCACTGAAAAAATCCGTTTTTACCGGCGCGCTTGACGCATCTGTCCTGCGCGCCGTTGGCACGCTTTGCCGCGTGGGTGGAAAAACACATATTCAAATTGAAACCTTTTATACCGACGGAAAGGCACGGCATGAAAACCTGCCGCTTAGCGAAAAAAGTGCGGAACGTATCGCAAAAATTGCCACAGGCTTTGCGCGCATCAATCTGCTGACCACCGCGGGTGATGCCGAGCTGCGCACCAACAAAAAGGGCGAGCAGGTATTTCTCGGTGCCGAAAAGCTGCGCCGCAAGCTGGCGGCGGGCAATGCCGCCGCTGTCACGGTTGGCGGCAACGACAAGCAAAAGCAGCGCATTCTCACGGGCGATGAGCCCTTTCTCAAGCTGCTTGGCGTTTCAGACGAGAACGGGCGCGTATACGACAAAAAAGGTGCCAAATTCCGCCAGATCAACCGCTTTTTAGAGCTGATCCGCGATACCCTGCCCCATCTGCCGAAGGATAAGATCCGCATTTGCGATCTTTGCTGCGGCAAAAGCTATCTTTCCTTTGCCGTATACCATTATTTCGCCAACGTATTGGGGCTAAAGGTCTCCATGACGGGCGTGGACCTCAAGCCCGATGTCATTACTTACTGCACCGAGGTAGCGGAAAAGCTGGGCTTTGTGGGCCTCGAATTCCTTTGCGGCGACATTGCCGCATATGAAAGCCCCGAGCCGCCGCAACTCGTCGTTTCGCTCCACGCCTGCGATACCGCAACCGATCTTGTGCTTAAAAAAGCCCTTGAATGGGGTGCAAAAGTGATACTTTCCACTCCCTGCTGCCACCATGAATTGAACCATACCTTAAATTGCACCGCGCTCTCCTTTGTGGCAGAGCACGCCATGCTCCGTCAAAAGCTGTGTGATGCGGCAACCGATGCTTTGCGCTTAAAGCTTTTGGAGGCAAACGGCTACCGTGTGGCTGCTCTCGAGCTGATCGACCCCGACGACACGCCGAAAAACATTATGCTCCGTGCCATCATGCGTGCCGACAACGATACCGCCGCACGGGAGCGGGCAATGGCAGAGTACCGCGCCGCACGCGCCTTTTTGCTGGGAGGTAAAGTGTAATGGATGTACGCCGTGTTTTAAGCTATGTACGCCGCGCCTGTGAGGACTATGATATGATCAAGGCGGGCGACCGCATCGCCGTTGGCATTTCGGGAGGCAAGGATAGCCTCACGCTGCTTTGTGCGCTTGCCGAAATGCGCCGCTTTTACCCCAATCCCTATGAGGTGGTTGCCATTACCATTGATATGGGCTTTCCCAATACCGATTTTGGCGCCGTTGCCGACCTCTGCCGCGAGTTGAATGTGCCCTATCATATCATTAAAACCGATATTTACGACATCATATTTAACATAAGAAAAGAAAAAAGCCCCTGTGCGCTCTGCTCCAAAATGCGACGCGGCGCGCTCCATAACGCGGCGCGCGAGGTTGGCTGCGAGGTGGTGGCGCTTGGGCACCATTATGACGATGTGGTGGATACCTTTATGCTCAATCTCTTTTACGAGGGGCGCGTGGGCTGCTTCCAGCCCGTAACCGACCTTTCCCGCGTAGGTGTGCGTGTGATACGCCCGCTGATTTACCTGCCCGAAAAGCAGGTGCGCACCTTCGTCTCAAAGGAAAGCCTGCCCGTGGTAAAATCTGCCTGCCCCGCTGATGGCAACACGCAGCGCACCGAGATGAACGACCTCATCAACAGTCTTGACCGCAAGAGCCCCGGGCTCCGTCACCGCATTTTCGGTGCCATTCAGCGCGCCGATGTGGACGGCTTTGCCCCTTTGCCGCCAAGACCGAAGAAAAAGCGAGGGGAATAACGGAAGTGGGGGAAGGTGCTTTTGCAAAAGCACCTTCCCCCACTCTGTTTTTGCCATAGGCAAAAACATTCACACCCCCAACCGCAAAACCTTTGAAAAAAAGGAAAATGGTGCAAACCTTTTATTGTTTCATCAACGTCTCGAACATGATTTTGGTAGCCAGCGAAAAGCCCTTGATAAAAGCATCCTCGTGCCCGATATTTTCAAGCTCCTCATAGCAATTCTCGTACTCTTCTAAAATTGTCCTTCCCCTTTTATCCAGCTGCTCTGCCAATGCATTCTTGTGGCGTTCCAGCAATTCCACCAGCTGCTCCGCCTCGTTGCTTCTATCCCATTTTTCGCTCCACAGCTCAATGTCACCGTTCCATAATTTTTGCAATGTGCTTTTCATGGCTTCTCCTTTTATGTTTGTTTGGATAAAAATCTTACGATATCCGGTCGTATGCTTGCGTGATCTTGGAGCGACCCGCGATATCACGTAACCTCACGCAGATCATACATCCAAATCACAAGTGTTCGCTGCAAAAAACGCAGACCTATGTTGTAAATATTTTATGAAGCAATCAGCCTTCTCGGCAAACTTCCTTTCGCTCATGTGAAAAGTCAAATCATCTTCCCTCGGGTCGACGCACTTCGCTTGCCTTCCCCAGCGGGGAAGGTGGCAGCCGAATGGCTGACGGATGAGGAGAGCCGGCTATCCAGTGTGAACAGATCGCAATAGTAGGTTATCATCCTTCTACTGCTATCTAACATATCATACCCTCTTCCTCCTCATCCACCACTACGTGGTCCCCCTTCCCCGCTGGGGAAGGCTGAAATTTTCTCTCGCTGCTTTTGTTCTATTTTTCGCTCTACAGCTCAATGTCACCGTTCCATAATTTTTGCAATGTGCTTTTCATAATTCCCCCTCAACACAATATTGTGTTCTCATCATAACACAAGATTGTGTTTTTGTCAACACAATGTTGTGTTTTTGGTGTAAGATTTTTAAAAAAGGAGGGGATGCAAATGAGATACATTAGATTAAAGGATCTGCGTGAAGATGCTGACAAAAAACAATCTGAAGTGGCAGAAGACCTCGGATTATATACAACCACCTATGCCAGATACGAGCGCGGAGAACAAGAAATTCCTCTTGCTATCGCTGTTGCTATTGCAAAATATTATAATGTTTCCTTGGACTACATTGCGGAATTAACCAACATCCCAAAAACACTCGACGGCACGCCTTATATTATAAAAAAACAGAGCAAACCTTTTGATGTATGATACATGATGCGCATTGTTTGCACAAACGCCGTAGGGCGGTGCCTGGGTGCCGCCGGATGTGTATCGCGGATACGGGAGGGGTAAACCCCTCCCCTACGGGTGAGCGCGTACATAGTGCGCACTGTTTGCACATTCCTTTGCCTTCCCCAGCGGGGAAGGTGGCAGCCGAATGGCTGACG
>CAZOWH010000058.1:1125-1382 GCA_964583425.1 uncultured Lachnospiraceae bacterium | reverse complement strand
AAAAAAACAGAGCAAACCTTTTGATGTATGATACATGATGCGCATTGTTTGCACGCGCCATAGCCTTCCCCAGCGGGGAAGGTGCCGAGGAACGAGGCGGATGAGGAGGGCGTGGGTTTATTTTGTGTGATGGTTGTGGCGGGAACATGGATGACCTATATAACAATATATACACACTGCATAGCTGGCTCTCCTCATCCACCACTTCGTGGTCCCCCTTCCCCGCTGGGGAAGGCAAACACAGTGCGACGACCCGA
>CAZOWH010000058.1:0-1115 GCA_964583425.1 uncultured Lachnospiraceae bacterium | reverse complement strand
CTTTTCGCGTGAGCGAAAAGGAACCAAAAGAATTGAAACAATTCGCGAGGAATTGCACGCATGGAGAAGGCTGACGGAGTGCCTGCTCGAGGCGAAAACTAAGAATGTTCACCCCGCCGCTTCACCCCGAAATCACAGGAAATTTTATAAAAATACAAAAAAATGCGATTTTTTTCACAAACCTACTTGACAAGCACGCTTTTTTATGCTAAAGTGTCTTTATTCCCAATGAAGTTGTCGGAAGCGTTTGCGACCGACAGTGGAGGAAGTTCCGGAGAATCTCGCAAGAGTGCCGAAGGTGCAAGGCGGCGTACCGCCGAATCTCTCAGGCAAAAGGACGGAGCAGGCATCAATATTTTATTTGCTGTTTGTGCTGTCATTTATGATTTGGAGCTGCCACCGTTGGGGGCAGTTTTATTTTTTTACTTGGAGGTAAACAAAAATGCAAGAAGCATTACTCAAGGTCGTGCAAACGATCAACTCTTACCTCACCGACTACATTCTCATTTTCCTGCTTGTCGGTGTAGGTCTATACTTTACCATCCGCACCAAGTTCGTACAGGTGCGCTGCTTTGGTGAGGGCATAAAAAAGGTGTTTGGCGGCATTTCACTCAAGGGCGGCAAGCAAAAGGGCGGACTTTCCTCCTTCCAAGCGCTTGCAACCGCAATTGCGGCACAGGTTGGTACCGGTAACATCGTGGGCGCCTGCGGCGCGATCCTCATTGGCGGTCCCGGTGCCATCTTCTGGATGTGGGTGATCGCATTCCTCGGTATGGCTACCATTTACGCCGAGGCAACGCTCGCGCAAAAGACCAAGCAGGTAAATGAGGACGGCACCGTTGCGGGTGGTCCCGTTTACTACATCAAAACTGCGTTTAAGGGCAAGTTTGGCAAGTTCCTTGCTACCTTCTTTGCTATTGCAACCACCCTCGCGCTCGGCTTTATGGGCTCGATGGTACAGTCGAACTCGATTGCGGGCACCATGGGCAAGGCAATCGGTATGAATGAAAATCTTTACTGGATCATCGGTATCATTGTGGCTGTACTTGCTGCAGTGGTATTCCTTGGCGGCATTGACCGTCTTGCCTCGGTAACCGAGAAGATGGTTCCCGTCA
>CAZOWH010000057.1:0-10226 GCA_964583425.1 uncultured Lachnospiraceae bacterium | reverse complement strand
GAAATATGCAAGCGACATACTGACGACTGTAAAGAGAAATTGGGAATCGGTTGCAACGAAATGCGGTCTTGGTCGCGGTGAAATTGAAAATATGCGCCCGGCATTCAGAGAGAGCGAAAAGCGTGCCGATACGATTATTTGACGGTGAAAGGAGAAACTTATGGGACTAATAGACTGTGCAAGCGGCAACTCCATTTGGCGCGGATACGACTACTTCAAAGAAAACAAGATTTCAAAGCTCGTACCTGTTAGTGACGGTATTTATGAAGCTGACGTTTCGGGAAACGGTAAAGAATCATATCATATTCTCGTTGATATTCCCCATCCGAGAAGATCAAAATGCAACTGTCCGCATGCAGACGGAAAAAGAATTATTTGCAAGCATATCGTTGCCACATATTTTACTGTTCACCCCGAAGAGGCGGAACGCCTGTACCGCGAGGCAATGAAATACGAAGCCGAAGAAGAAAAGCGTCGATCGGAGATTGCCGACAAACTTCCAGCGCTCATTCACAAAATAAAAAAGGACGATCTTGAATCTGCTCTACTCCAGGTTCTGTATGACGGCCCCTCATGGCAGTACGATAAATTCTTACGCGAATATTTCGATATTTACTGACCGCTTTTTCTTTGTTTACTGCTCCCAAATTTTGGAGTGCGGAAACGGTTTGCGGTATAGGCTTTCCTGCGCCCGAATATACTTTTTGTAAGAATATTTATGTAGATGATTTTATGAAACGACAGGTTGGACTTTGGCAATTGATGGGCTTTGCTGTTACCTCGCTTGGCGGCACTATTTTACATTTCCTATACGGATGGCTCGACGAGGCGGTTTGGATCGCGCCGTTTTCGGGCGTGAATGAATCGACTTGGGAACACATGAAGCTGCTCTTTTGGTCGATGCTTATCTACGCTATCGTGCAGAGCTTCTTCTTCCGAACTCGCGAGGATTTTTGGTGCGTGAAGATACGCGGAATTCTTCTCGGGCTTGTCTTGATTCCTGTTTTCTTTTATACCTATAACGGTGTAGTTGGCAAGTTGCCAGATTGGCTTAATATTGCAATTTTCTTCCTTTCTGCTGCGATTTCGTATATCTATGAGACACGACTCTTTAATGCCGAGAAACTGCGTTGCAGGTCATCCAAATTGCCTATCGTAATGCTCTCGGTGATCGCCCTACTCTTTGTTGTGTTCACCTTCGCCACCCCCGAGACTGGTATCTTCAAAGATCCTCTGACGGGAACTTACGGAATTTAATTAGAACTCACAAATATATAGAACGAGCAATTTTGAAAACCACCGCACATAACCTGTCTTGAAGCAAAAAACGGATTCAAATAAACCCACTTCAACCTATTCTCGCATATCTTATAAAGAGGTGATATGCAATGAATCCTCTTGAATTGACCTCTGCCGTGACCGCGCTCGCTAATGCGATCGCTTGTAACCTGACAACAAACGAGATTTCCCTGCTCGCCAGTGTTCTTGTTCAATTAAGCGATACACTTGGAACAATTGCAGCGCAACGAACCTTGTGCGAGCAACGAGCAGAAAAATAAAATAGCCGATGAGGTTGCTGCGATTCCTCATCGGCTTTGTTATTATTCAACTTTCAAAATATTGATCTTCTCTTTTTTTAATAGGAACGCATATGCCGCGAGCGAAACGATACTATCAAAGACATTGCCGATGCCAAACAACAAGGTATCAAGCAATGGATCGTCCAATCCCTCTCCTACGTGTTGCCGACTGCAACCATGACAACCGATTCTTCAGCAGAAAATCACCGCAAGTCTTATCAAATGTTTCTCTGCGTTCTTTTGCAAAAAAGGTTCCAACAAGCTTTATGATATTTTGCCCTTCTTTTTTCCACGTTTAGCTGTCATTTCTGTTTTCGGTTAAACCGAGGCCTTTTAAACGCGCACGAATACCGCCCTCGGTACGCTTTAATATAAATGCAATTTCGGATATCGGCGTATTTTTTCCAAACAGCTCGATCAAGATCTCGTCGTGCGCTTCTGTCCATGGACGACCGTGAAATTCCGCAAGCGGATCCTCACGTTCCTCCTTCGCCCCTATGATTGCTTCAATATTGTCATAGATAAACTGCTGTGCCTGCGGATTATATAGCACCGCAATATATGTACCGTATTGTCCTGTTCTTTCCTCGGTAAAAATACCAATATCATTTCCTTGGGCTGTCGGTGTTTTTCTTTGTCTTCCATTTGAAAGCGTCACCATCTCCAAAAGCCCTAAGCCTAAAAGCCAATTGTTAATGCTTGCGGCAGAAATCTTTTTGGTTGTCTTCAAATCCACAATAGTATTCAAATATTTAGATATTTCGCTAACCGAAAGCGGCAGCTCGGAAATTTGTATTTTTGCACGTTCCTCCTCTGTTAGCGAAAACACCCTTTTTCGTTGCTTGGTGCGCTTAACAGGTGTCGTTCCGCCGTTTTCAATCACCTGCCGCAAAATATCCGACACATAGAAAAAGCAGCGTGACAGACGGACGTTATTCGTAATATCATTGTCTGGAATTGGTGTATCATCCAAAGGATTGATACCGTTAGCTAATTTATCGATAAAAGATTTCGCGTATTGGATCTTTTCAAGCTCAGTCATGCACATATCCTCTCTTACATTATAGCTTATAAACACGCGTTTTCCATGCAAAAAGCAATCTCTCTTGCCATATATCGTACTTATCGCAGCTTCAATCCATCGTTGAAGGCATCCACGAATTTGATATCTCTTGCGGTCAGCTCCGCCCATGCGGGGCGAAAGCCGCATTTGATGGCATTGCGCACCGATTTTAAGTTGCACCACGCTGCGCAATAAAACGGCACCTTGCCAAGCTTTACGATCTCAAGCGCCAAGCGCGAGGTCAACGCCGCAGCTATTCCCTGCCTTCTGTATGCAGGCAGCACATCCACGCCGATCTGATACATCTCTGCACAATCGGCTGAGCAGCCCGCCAAGCCCACCAGCCTACCATTGTCATAGGCGCCCACAGCCAACACATCCAGCTCGCTGCGCTCTCGGCAAAGCGCATTGCTCCACTCTGCAGTATAAAGACCGGCAAAATCCGCAGGATACAACAGGCGCATTTCGTATGCGCAGGGTAACTCGCGCAGCACATCGAGATCGGGCAAAAAGTATTCTGCCATAAAGCAAACCTTCAGGTCAAACGGGCGCAGCATATCGTCAAGCACATGAATATTGGGCGTTTCAAAGCAGTGTGCTGCAGAATACTGTTCAACATAGCGCCGCACCGTTTCGGCAAGCGCTTCACTCGTCTGTGCCACCACATTATTTCCGTAGGATACCATATCGCACGCAAAGGGCAATGGCAAATATTTACGAGCACGGTCGTGCTTTTTTGATACCGTTACCACATGTGTATCGGATAAAAAATCCTCCGGTGCGCAGTTGCAGTCATAAGCCGACTGCTGTAGTGCGATCTCCCATATTTCCTTGTTTGTCATTGCTCCGTCAGTTGGTGCACAGCTCGTCAGCAAGCGCTTCGATCTGTGCCTCACTCTCCGCATTCAGGGCGGAAAGGATCTTCACGGTTACCTCGGTATAGGTCAGATTTTTGCACTTTTCAAGCATGGCACGCATCACCTTGGTAGCGGTCGGTGCCCAAGTGCCATTTTCGATGAAGCCCACGGTGCGCCCCTGAAAATTGCGCTCTGTGAGGTGGTTGATAAACTCACGCATAAAGGGAAAGATCTCGGTGTTATAGGTTGTGGTTGCAAGCACCAGCTTACCGTAGCGGAAGGCATCCTCCACCGCCTCTGCCATATCGCAGCGCGCAAGATCATTGACAGCCACCTTGGGGCACCCCTTCTCACGTAAGCGATCGGCAAGCAGAAGCGCCGCCTTTTTGGTATTACCGTACACCGAGGTGTATGCGATCACCACGCCCTCTGTCTCCACTCCATAGCTCGACCACGTGTTGTAAAGATCAAGATAATATCCCAGATCCTCTTGCAAAACAGGACCGTGCAGGGGGCAAATGGCGCCAATATCCAACGCCGCCGCTTTTTTGAGCAATGCCTGCACCTGTGCGCCGTATTTGCCCACGATCCCCACGTAATAGCGTCTTGCCTCACACGCCCAGTCCTCCGAGACATCCAGCGCGCCGAATTTTCCAAAGCCATCCGCCGAAAACAGCACCTTATCCGTACTATCATAGGTCACGATGACCTCGGGCCAATGCACCATCGGTGCGGTGATGAAGGTCAGTGTGTGCTTGCCAAGCGCCAGCGTACTGCCCTCACCAACTGCAACCTGCCGCTCGGCATCTGCAATGCCGTAAAAATTCCTCATCATCACAAACGCCTTTGCCGACGCCACCACCTTTGCTGTGGGATACGCCGCTAAAAACGCACCGATATTTGCCGAATGGTCGGGCTCCATGTGCTGCACCACCAGATAATCTGGTGTGCGGTCGCCCAGTGCCTCGCGTATATTTTGCAGCCATGCATCACCGAAACGGGCGTCAACGGTATCCATAATTGCAATTTTTTCATCGATAATAGCATACGAGTTATATGCCATACCGTTCGGCACCGTATACTGCCCCTCAAACAGATCGATCTCGTGATCGTTTACGCCAATGTACTTGATATCCTCCGTGATTTTCATATGCTCCTCCTTAAAAATGTAGCTATGATATCATTATAGCATAAAGCCATATTAGAATTCAACACCGTTCCCACGCAAATCTACGCGCACGAGAGATGTATTTTTTAACAATATCCCAAATGCCGATGGCATTACTGTTAAATTTCACCGTCCGTTTGCCTGCATACTCCTATGATCTCCTTCACGACCGTTGCCACATCCTTGCCCGATGTGTCGATCTTGATCGTATTCAGATCTTGATATAACGGCAGCCTTTCCAGCGATTTTGTCACAATTTCCGGGCAACGCATGCCGTTTTTGATGTCTTTTTCCAGTCTGCTTTGCAAATTCTCCACATCAGCGACAAGCGAGAACTCCCACACCCGACACGCGGCGATATTAAGATTTTTCAATATTTCTTCGATAATGCTCTGTTCGTGCATCACCCAGCAAAAAATAACATTTTCGTAAGCCGAGCAGACAATAAAGTTATTCAGCAAATGGCAGATGTTATCCACCACCATTGCCTTTGTTTCCGCAGTCACCGTAAAGGGGTGTGCATCCCAGCACCAGTCACCGTCCAAAAGCACACTGTGCGGCAGCTGCCGCTTTAAGGCTTTACACACGGTTGTTTTACCAACACCCATGGTGCCACCGATGAGATACAGCGTTTTTCTCACACCGTATCCCCCTCTATTGCTTCCAGCAGAAAGCTTACGGGTCTGAAGCCATCGTTACAGGAGATCATGGCAGAGTGCTTGTTTTTCATCCAACCGTCATAAAAATCTCCGCCGCCGCGTGCAAGCTCCCCAACAAATGCCGCCATGCTCTCCCACGCACTCTCGCAAAGCCCCGTAGGCTTTTCTCCCTCCTCGGCATAAAAAACTTGCCCAAGCCTCAGATCGCAGGCGTGCTCAATGGGATTTTCGTATTTTTCTATCAAATCGTCATACCGTGCCATTTTCATGACAGTGATCCTCACCTTTTTCATACCGTCCCTCCCTTAATTTTTCTTTTGGAGCACATCCGCAAATGCGCGAAAAAGTTTTGTAAAAGCCACTCGCAGAGGTAAATCCGCAGGCAAACGCCGCCTCCAGAATATTTTTCTCCTCGGCGCGCATCAGCTGCAAAAACCGCTCCACACGGCGTGCGGCAATGTAATCGATGGGTGTGGAAGCTACCAGCTTGTGAAAAAGCCGTGCATAATGCCCCTCGCTCATGCCCGCCTGCGCCGCCAATACACCGATACCGAGCGGCTCGCTTAAATGATTATTGATGTAATTGAGCGAAGCGGCAATAGCGCCGATACCCGAAATGTTGCGTTGCCAATCCCCCTTCAACGCATCTGTACATTGCTGTTCATACTCTCGCACCGCACCAGTCAGCAGCAGGATCGTGTGCGCCAATATCACATGCGGCATGCCGCTTTCCTGCATTTCCGCACGGATGGCATCATAAAAAGGATGCAAGCGAGGCGCACACAGTCTGTGCGTAAAGGAGGCGCCTCTCGCGTAAAAGGGACGCAGACAATCCGTCGCATCAGCGGCGGATAAAAACGAGACAGGAAAGGAAAAGGCGGCAAGCTGCAGATCCGCCGAAACCGATAAGCGGCGGCGCGATTCAAGATTGTTTAAGAATATCAGATCCCCCGCAGTCGCCGTTAGGCTCTCATTGCCGATCTGCCAGACCGTGCTGCCCGAAAGCACGCGCACCACGCACAGCTCGTCAAACCTGTTATGGGCTCCGTTGACAGGCGCCGAAAATTCCTTATAATGGATCCTACCACCCCGACAAGGGACCTCAAGATGCAAGCTTTTATGCATGACAGCACCTCACGATATATCAGAATAGTGGATATTTCAATCACGATAAAGGAAGAAAATAACCACAAGACTATGCTATACTGATTGTAGCATGCTTTTTGTCGAATTTCAATAGCATTTGGAGGTTTTTTATATGGATATTCAAGGTCTGCACGCACTTGTATGGGGACGCTTTATCCGCATGCCTTACGGACATCTGCTGGATGCCGCCGATAATGATGGAAACGCACACATTCCAACTGCCGCGGAAGTAGAAAGAGGGCTACCGAACGTTATGTCCTATGCCACCTCGATCGCAGATTGCGCCTTTTTCGGTGGGCTTTACCTGTACGGACTTTGTGAGCGATACGATCTTGCCCCCACCGCCGACTTAAAAGAGGAGATCGAAACTCTTGCGAACGGCTTACTGCTGCTTTGCGATATCGGAAAAGTGGATGGTTTTATCGCACGCGGTGTGGCGGATGACGGTGTCACACATTATCCTTGCAGCTCCACCGATCAGGTGGGACCTTGGGTGCTGGGGCTTTGGCGCCTGCTGCACTCCCCTGCGGCGGACAAAGCGCTTTGCGATGCGATCAAAGCCCGCCTTAAAAGAACGCTGCAGGGACTGATCGCGGCAGGCTGGGATATCCCAACCGAATGGCAGGGCGTGATCAAGGGCAGCTTTGCCCATAAGGATTGGCGCGGCGTGGCAAAGCTTCTTTTTTTGGCTGCTGTAGCGCGCGAGCTGGAGCTGCTTACCCCCAACCAATTTGAGGCGCTTGCCCTTGAAAAGCCCAAAAACGGCATCTATTTCCGCGCCGAGATTGTTGGAAACGGCTTTACCCCCGATATGATTCGCAACACAGGTCTTATTCAGTTTTGGATCGATACCTGCGCACAGCTTGCCACTCGCGAGCTCATTTCTCTTGACCCACCCCGTGCAGCATATTATCGCCGCGGTCTTGCGGCAAACGGCGCTGCGGTCGTCCCATTTCTGCGCGAATTTACCGTTTATAACAAGCTGGAAAATAAGGCATTTGATCACAACTGGCGCCAGCTGCTCCCCGACATTAAACCGTGGAGCAATCCCGATGATGCATTTGCCGAAGCAAAGCGTCTCAACCACATCTGGCCCGATACCTACAATCCCCTGCGCAACATCGAGCGCAAGACCCTAAGCCAAGCCTTTTTTGGTGCATGGATCGCTGTTGTCAGTGGTGATGAAACCGCCGCCGCATACGCCTACGATTGTCTGCTTGAGGGCGCGGAAACAGTGGAGTGGGACAAGGTCGGTCACAGCTATGCCTTTGCCGTAGAGGCAGCAATTGCCTGCTATCACAACAGAAAGGCACACCAATCATAATGATGGATATATAAAACAGGCGGACACAGGGTGATGTTCTCAGCGAAGAATTTGAAAGTCCTACTATGCGCGAGCATCGCCTTTGACTGGTCAAATACAATTATGGGCTAAGCCCAAACCCCTATACAAGCAGAAAAAGCAAACACAAACGTGTCTGCTCTGTTCTGTGCGTTTTTCAGTTTAGAGTGGTGAGGCTCGCTTTTGCTCGCCGTTATGAATTTGCTACGAAACGTTATGGTATGATTGCCCATCAACCCTGAAACTTGGCGTAGTCAATCATAACGATGCGAGACCATCTCATAACTCATGACTTGCCCATTGGACAATCATAGCTGTAGCGTGAATACTCCGTTAAGAGTATCACGCTACTCGTTGTCCACCTGTTTTTATGCATTATTCTGCCAAAAGACAGCGAAGCGCATCCTGAATGTGCATATCCCACCACGGCCAGGAATGGTCGCCCTCGCTCTCCTCGTATGTGTGCGCAACGCCAAGCTCGTCGAGCAACGCATGATAGCTACGGTTGGCGGTGATCAAATGATCCTCGGTACCGCACCAGATATAAAGCCTCGGAAAGGGCTTTCCCGCCGCCTTGTTTTGTCGTGCCAAGTAGAAAATATCATGCTTGCTGTCTACAAGCTCTCCTGCCTCGGCAAGATCGAATCCAAAAATACCGCGCCATTCCTCAAGCGTGATCTTGCGCGTGCGGCTGGCAATATCCAACGCGCCCGAAAGCGACGCACAGCCACCGTAAAACTCGGGATGCGTCAGCGCCGCCTTAACGGAACCGTAGCCACCCATGGAAAGCCCCGCCACAAAGGTATCCTCACGCTTATCGGACATGCCCCTAAAAAATCCGCGGCAAACGGCAGGCAGTTCCTCGGTAACAAAGGTCAAATACGCAGCGCCGTCCGCCGTATCGGTATACCAGCTTCTCGCCACGCTCGGCATTACCACAGCAATCCCATAGTCGGCAGCATAGCGCTCAATGGCGGTCTTGCGCACCCATGCAGTATGGTCTCCCGATAACCCATGCAGCAAATACAGCGTTTTATAAGTGCCCTCTCCCGCCTTAGCAACTTCCGGCAGGATCACATTGACGGATACCTCCAATCTCAGTACATCAGAATGGTAATGCATTTCAAAATAAGCCATATCATGGTCCTCCAAAATGAAATAAGAATTCTATACAAGCAGCCGCTTGGTGCTCATTCACAGTCAGTACTCTTGGTATGCGCGTTTACGTAGCAAAGCAGCAGAATCGGAACCACGGGGTGCATTTCCCGCCCCAGCAGCGCCTGCCTTAAAAGCACATCCTTTTTTACACGAATTGACAATACGTCTCGTTTTTTTGAAAAAAAACGATCCTTTTTCTTACCAAAGCTCAGGGACAGATTGATCACGCTTTGCAGAAAAACCATGCAGGAAAAGATCATGGATATCCACGCCGCAAATTCCTGCTCCGTTGCCCGCAACGCCACAAAAAAACACGACCACCGCCGCCACCGTTGCAATCAGATCCTTGAGCGCCAGCACACTCTTGATCAGAGCAGATGCCTTTTGAAGTAAGTAGGAAAGCACCGTAGCGAAAAAGGAATACTTAACACCTATCATGCACTTATTCTCATACTTTTCCGTGGCGTTTCTCTGCCTTTTTTTGATCTCATACAGCTCGGTTTCTATTTTTTGCTCAAACAAAATATTAAAGTGCAGTCTGCGCTCCGATTCTCTGTAATTTTCCTTATCCGCAGGATAGGAGGGGGTGGTGCCCGATAAGCAAATACCGTAGCAGCTCCAATTCTTATGAATAGAATCAATATCCAGCTCAGCCAACATTTCTCGGGAAATTTCCCCGTTAAAGTCAATGCGAAGAAGATTGTTTACATCAATATCGGGGTAGTCCTCCTTGGTGGAGGTTTTATAAAATGCTACGTTTTTATCGGCAATTTCCGCATTGCCGTTGACGCCGGGATAAAGATGATTTCCGTCAATGGCGTTGCTTTCGCGCTTGCCAAACAGTAAAAATCCATCGGAGGAAATGATATTGGCGCTCACGCCAACCTGCACGGCACTAACGGTCTTGGAAAGATATTCATTCACACACGGCAAAAATTGCACAGAGCTTACCTGCTCGCGCTCCACCAAAAGCTCTTGGCGCAGCTTATCATCCTCGCGCAGAATCTGCACGATCTTCTTACGAGCCTCACAGCTCAAAAAGCAATTTGCCGTAAAATTACCCGATAGCGCATCTATGGTAGCATAAGTCGTTCGCTCAAAGTGGATCCTCAGTGCCACAACACCTTGGTTGACCGCATCACTCTCCTGCTCGATACGCAGGGCACGCAGCAGCACGCCGCTGTAATACACGCTGCCACTTAAATTGTGGATCACGCCGGGTGCCTCAAACAGCGTCGCAAAGGAAAGCCCCT
>CAZOWH010000056.1:2038-10231 GCA_964583425.1 uncultured Lachnospiraceae bacterium | reverse complement strand
TGGGTGGCTTTTCTTATTGGGCAACTCATAAATCAAAGCTTACCATCTGCAATCGTAGCTGCCGTCGTTGTTTCTTACCAGCTTGGTGCCGAAGGCCTCGCAACGGGTGATAAAATCACTGAGGAGCGCAGGGTCGGTGCAAAGGCGCGGCAAGCCGATCTCGGATTTGTTGCCATCCATTGAAAGCAGCACAGGGTAAAGGGTCAGCCTTTTCAGCTTGCCCTCCTCCATTTCCCAAAGCGGGATAACGGTGGTAAACATTCTTTTATCGGTCATCAGACCAATGGTAAAATCGTTTGAACGCTTTTTGAGAAGCTCGTGCACGGTGTTGGTTGTGGTAAGCCCGTATTGCGCGTAAAACTCCTGCGGCGCGAAGTCAATGTTATAGAGCTGCAGCACGAAGTCACCAAGGGAATAAAAGATGGGGCGCTCCTTATATATTTCAATGGGGCGAAGCAGGTGCGGCCCGTGACCGACCACGGCGTGCACGCCGTGGTCGATGCAAAAATGAGCAAACTCGCGCAAAAAGGCTGCGGGGCTTTCCTTCTCGGTGCCCTCTACCTGATGCGCATGGATCGAAACGATGATGTAGTCTGCTTGCAGCTTTGCCTCATAAATGGATCTTTCCACTCTTGCAAGATCCGCCGCGTTGATGGTGCGCGTATATTTTGTCTTATCACCGCAGCTGAAATTCACGTTGCCGATATACTGCTTATCATTTGCTACACCGCCGTAATATCCCTCTTTTTTGGATATCTCAAGACCGGCATTCACGCCGCTTTTTGCAATGATCTCCTTGATCTTTGCATAATCCCCCGCTTCCAACTCCACGTTTTGCGTGGTACGAAGCGGATTCACGCCGGGTCTGCCCTTGATGCGATCGCTCTGCTCACCCGCGCACATCTGCCCCGAAAGCGAGGAATTGAGCGAAATCAGCGCTACTCTCCCCTTTGAGGTTTCAAGATAGCGGGGGGCTGCCGCCTCACCGAGGTTGCGCCCAACGCCGCTGTGCACAAGTCCGCTTTGGTTTACGTAGTCGATGGTGGCAAGAAGCCCCTCAAAGGAGAAATCCATGGCGTGATTATTATTAAACGAGGTCATGTTAAAGCCAAAGCGCTTCATATCCTCCAGCACCTCGGGATCGGTGCGCAGATACGTGCCGCCGCTGACCTCGGAGGCATAGCACTCCCCCTCGTAATTCAGCGTAGTTTCAAGATTGAAAAATTTTGCATCCGCTTGGTTGATAATGGGGCAAAGCTCGCGGTAGCCCGCAAAATCATCCTGTATTCTTCTGCCTATAATAACGTCGCCAACCGCACAAAATTTCATATTAGATCTCCTCCTTGGTAATAGCTTCCACAACCTGAATGCCAACCAGAAGCCCCACCGGGAGAGATGCTTTCTCAACCCATTCCTCTCTTGTGTGCCCACCGCCACCATTGTAAACGCCGATGCAAAGCGCAGGAACGCCGAGTGAGAGCGGAATATTACAGTCGGTAGAGCCGGAGCCCGTGGTAACCTGAACACCTGCGGTTTCTTCGATAATGGCTTGGCAGGTATTTTTCAGTGCCTCAATTTGAGAAAGATCTACATCACCCATGCAGGGGCGCTCGCCGATCAGCTTGACCGAAATATCAAGCCCTCTTGCCTTGGCATTTTCAAAAATGCGCTCAAAATGCGCCTGCATTTGCGCAAGGCACTCCTCGTGATCCGAGCGGTATTCGCAAAGCATTGTGGCGCTTTGCGCGATGGTATTCACGGAGGTGCCGCCGCTGATGCTGCCAACGTTATACGTGGTTCTGCTGTTCCCGATCCTCGGTACCTCGATCGCGTAGATCTCGCCAATGATCTTAGCCAGCTCGGCAATGGCATTTCTGTTGCCGAAGGCACCAAAGGAATGCCCACCCTCGGTCTTGACCTCGACCTCGTATCTGTGTGAGCCGACACAGCGATCCGCGATCCTTGACAGCTTGCCGTCAAAGGAGATGAAGCGCGCAATGCGCCCCGCATAATCGGCAAAAAGCTGCTTGGTTCCTTTGAGGTTGCCAAGCCCCTCCTCGCAGGAGTTAAAAACAAGCATAACGCCGTTTTTGGGGCTGATGCGGTGCTCGATCAGATATTTTGCAGCGTGCAGCAATACCGCTACGCTTGCGGTATCATCGCCAACGCCGGGGCATCTGATATACGTGCCGTCGTCACTGTAGGGCATGGGGGTTTTGTCGGGGAAAACGGTATCGGTATGCGCCACAAACACCGTGATCTTATCGCTCCCCTCGCAGTTGATGGGAAAGATCACATTGAGGGCATCGTCTATGTAAACGCCCTTGGCACCTGCCTGCTCCAGCCATTTTTTGCAATAGGCGGCTCGCTCGTGCTCAAAATGAGAGGGGGCGGGGATCGCACAAAGCTCCTTTAGGGTAGTATACAAGCCTTGCTCGTTTTGCTCTGTAAATTTTTTCATTTTAACACCACCGTAATTTGTTTAGGATTAAGCCTATTATAATAAATTACAGTACGATTTGCAATAGGTCACGAAAAAATCGAGCTTTAAATTTTAAGCGGTCGCTTTTGCATTTTTCTCCTTTCCGTGCATATCTTGCCCGAAACAGGCAAAAATAGAAGCAGCACAAAGTAAAGGAGAACAAACATGCAAAAAAACAAATTCTTTTTAAAGCTAAAAGAGGATAAGGGCGCACGCGCCATTGCCATTACGGTGCTTGTCATGCTACTGGTGCTGACCGCCATTATTGTAACCACAGTGATCGCCAACCGCACGCCAACCGATGATACCCTGCCCCCCGTTGACAGCGAACCGGCAGGTGTAACCGATCCCGACGGCAGCGAGGAGCCCGGCAATGAGACACCGAGCGACCCCACACCGCCCGCCGACGAGACACCGAACGAAACGCCCACCGACGTGCTGCCTACCGAGTTTTTGCTCCCCGTTTCGGGGGTCTTGCTCTCGGTGCATGATTCCGATCTGCAGGTCTTCTCTCCCACGATGCAGGACTACCGCGTACACCTTGGCATTGATATCGGCACGGTTGCGGGCGCTACGGTTGCGGCAATGGCAGACGGCACCGTTGCACAGATCTGGGACGACGTGCGCATGGGCAGATGCGTGGCGATCAAGCACGGCGGCGAGTCCTATACCATTTACAAAAACCTTGCGTCAGAACAGCCCGAGGGGATCGTGGTGGGTGCTGCCGTAAAAGCGGGCGACACCATTGGCACCGTGGGTGACAGCGCCATGGTAGAGATCGCCTCCGATCCACATTTGCACCTTGAAATGACGGTAAACGGCATTCAGGTTGACCCGACCGAATATCTCAGCGAGGATGCCCTTGCCACCCTCACCGAGGACACCAACTACGAGGACGCATCGTAAATCCGCAAAGAGCGGTTTGCTACGGCAAACCGCTCTTTATTTTGGAAAAATTTCAAAAATCCCTTGCAAAACCGTGCGCTTTGCGGTAGAATGAACTTGCCGGCACGGCAAGGAGGTTTTACTATGTTTTTTACCGAAAGAACAGCTGCACTTTTTGATATTTACCCCAAGATCGTACCCGTGGGACGTGAGGTGGAATTTACGCTTCTGATGCGTGATCCGCACATGCTCGCCGATATCCCCTGCACTCTGACGGTGTTTGCCATGAACGGCGGACGCAATAAGCCAATCATTACCAACCTCGGTCACACGCTGCTGGAAGCACCCAAGAGCGGCTTTAAATTCTCCCTCACACTCCCCTCGGAGCAGGAATATGAGATCCGCATCGACTTTGAGGAGAAAAAGAGACCTCGCGCCAGCGTTTCGATCTACGCGCTGGAGGATGATCTGCTCGCTCGCACGCCCTTAATTGGTGATTTTCACGCACACACCTATTTCTCCGACGGTAACGAGGGACCCGCTTTCGTTGCAGCCGAATACCGCAAAAACGGCTTTGACTTTGCCACCATTACCGACCACCGCCGCATGGCGCCCTCCAAGCGCGCCGTTGCCGCACTTGCGGGACTGGATATTCCCTTTAAGATCTACCACGGCGAGGAGGTACACCCCTACGGCATTCAGCAGCACGTGGTAAACTTTGCCTCCGACAACAGCGCAAACGCCTATGCACTTGCCGAAAAGTCCGAAGAGACCTGGCGCAGCACCGATCCCACGCCCGAATGGACAACGGAGATCGCCGAGGTGACGGCAACCCTTACCGACCTCCCCGAGGGCGTTGACCCACAGGAGGTTGCCAGTGCCATGATCGTGACGCGCCACATCCGTGAGGGCGGCGGCATGGCGATCCTTGCACACCCACATTGGCTTTGCTCCGTACGCAACGTAAACGATGCCACCACACGTTACATGCTGGAGCACGGTATTTTTGATGCCCTTGAGCTGATCGGCGGTATGAAATGGTACGAAAACGGCACGCAGGTCGCATTTTATGAGGATCTGCGCGAGAACGGCATCCATATCCCCGTGGTGGGCTCAAGCGACATGCATACCTGCCTGCCCAAGGACTTCCCCACCGACCGTCTCTCCTATTTTACCGAGGAGCGCACGCTTGTGTTCGCCAAGAGCAACACGCGCGAGGATATTATCGAGGCGGTTAAGGGCATGTATTCCACCACCATCTACAAGCATGTGGGAAACTACCCGCGTGTAGAGGGCGGCTCCTACCGCTTGAAGCAATACGCCGTGTTCCTGCTTCGCTACTATCTGCCCATGCGGGATGAGCTTTACCTGGAGGAGGGACGCTTGCTGCACGATTACGTTGCAGGTATTGAGGAAGCCAAGGAGCAGCTGCTTACCACCGTTTCCTTCCACAGCAATTTCGAAAACAAATACATTTGCCGCAAATAAAATAGAAGGATGCCTCAAATGCTTTGCATTTGAGGCATCCTTTTTAATACCGTATGGCATTTTTGCGACAGATCACGCACCAAACCGGAAGCCTGCGGCATAAAGCGCGTTATTCTCATCGCCCACGATCACATTGTGCCACGCTGCCGTACTACCCTGAAAGACCACTGCCGTCAGTCCCGCGCAATCGGCAAACGCCCCTGCTGCAATACGCGTGAGCGCGGTGTGCAGCTTCAGCTCACCCGTGCGCCCCGCGGGGCAGTAGATCAGCGTGCTGCCATTGGCAGAATAGAGCACACCATCATACTCACTGTACCATTCGTTCCCCGCCGCCACGCGCACATACGCGAGGCGCTTGCAGCCCGCAAAAGAGGCGGCAGATATCGTTTGCACCGTGGCGGGGATCTCCACCGCCCCGATAATACTATCCTGCAGTGCATAGGGCAGGATCTCGGTCACGGTATCCCCTGCGGGGCTGGTGGGCGGAATCAGAATACAAGACGAGGTGCAGCTTCCGATCCCCGCGAGCGCGCAGGTACCGTCGCCGTTGCTGCGAAACCGAAGCCCCTCGCTGTATGTAGGCGTTACCACCACACTGCCAACCGTCGGTTCCTGCTCACCGCCACTCTCCGACATCAACGTATCGGGCGTGCCTTCTCCCGTGCCATTCTCTTGCACATTGCCTTTCCCTTCTCCCGTCTCTGCCTCGGTACCGATCACCACGCAGCCGCAAATGATCACACAAAGCAGCACAAGACATCCGAGCATTTTCCAAATCTTCATTTTTTCTCCTCCTTTTCTCGCTTGGAAAGTATCTCGATGGTAGCACAAGAAAATGCTGCGGTCAAGCCCCAACCGTTCGCGAAAAACGACGGCAAACGGGAGAAAAAAAGTGAGTTTTTCGGGATGCTGTCAAGTGCCGTCGAGCAAGAGAGTCGCAGCGGCGGATTTTGCGATGAAAAGTTGGCATACGGTGCGTAGAGCATGCATACACGCTTGCCGTTTTTGCAGAGCATGCAGTGCAAGGGCAAGCGTGCACCGTGCTCCACTTGACAAAAATCGCACATATGTGTTATGATTAAAGGAAGATACGATCGTGCGAGGTATGATATGAAGATCCTGTTTATCGGCAACAGCCACACCTACTATAATGATTTTGCCGCAACCGTAAAGCAGCTGCTTGAGGCAACAGGCGAGAAAACGCATGTGACCATGCTGACGCGTGGCGGCAAAACGCTCACCTACCATATGGCTGATCCCTCCACCGCCTTTAATATCCGCTATGGCGGCTATGATCTGATTGTGGCACAGGATCGCGCCTCAGTCTTTGACGCCGCACTCTTTGAGGAGGGGGCTGCCGCCATCAAGAAAATGGCGGACGAGGCAGGTGCACGCTTTGTGCTGTATATGCCTTGGGCACTGCGCGACAACCGTGAGGCACAGCACGCCATGACCGAGGGATATCTTGCCTTTGCGCGCCGTGTGCATTGTAAGCTCGCACCCGCAGGCGAGGTCTTTACCCAATTACTTACCACCGAGGATCCTGCCGCGATCTACCGTGAGGACGGCAATCACGCCACACCGCTTGGCAGCTATGCCGCTGCCGTTACCGTATTTTATACCATCACGGGGCGCAAGCGCAGGCTTGACCCCACCAAAATAGAGGATCCCGGCATTGCGGCAGGCTTTCCGCCTGCACTTTGCCAACGCATCCATACCGAGGCGTGCCATATCAACCGCCTCTATAACGACTGATGGCACCGCTGAGGATCGGCACCGTCACCCTCAAGCACGGTCTGCTGCTTGCCCCCATGGCAGGGGTAACCGACGCCGCGTTCCGCGCGATATGCCGCCGCGCAGGTGCCGAATATACCGTAAGTGAAATGATATCCGCCAAGGCGCTTTGCTACGAGCAAAGGGGCAGACCCTCTGCTCCTGCGCGCACCGCCGCGCTTGCTGCTGTCAGCGAGCAGGATGCGCCCATGGCGATCCAGCTGTTTGGCAGCGACCCCGCCTACATGGCAGAGGCGGCGGCACTGATCGAAGGCGGAAATTACCGCGGCGCAGTGGCGGGTACTGCCCCCGTTGCCATTGACATCAATATGGGCTGCCCTGTGCCCAAGGTGGTCACGAACGGCGAGGGCAGCGCACTGATGCGCACACCCGATCTGGCAGCTGAGATCGTCACTGCGGTAAAAAAGGCAGTTTCATTGCCCGTTACCGTAAAGATTCGCGCGGGTTGGGACGAAAAAACACGTAACGCTGTTGAATTTTCCAAACAAATGGAGGCAGCGGGCGCAGATCTGATCTGCGTGCACGGACGTACCAGGCAGCAGTTTTATGCCCCCTCCAGCGATAACGGCATAATTGCCGCAGTCAAGCAGGCAGTGAAGATCCCCGTGGTGGGAAACGGTGACCTGTTTACCTTTTCGGATATCGCGCATATACTGGCAGAAACGGGATGCGACGGCGTGATGATCGCGCGCGGCGCACTCGGCAATCCCTTTTTGTTTACCGAGGCTGTGGCAAGGCTTGAAGGGCGCGACTACACGCCTCCTACCGCCGCCATGCGCCTTAACACCGCGCTTGCACATGCCACCGAAATGGTGGCGCAAAAGGGCACGCGCATCGGTATTTCCGAGGCACGCAAGCACATGGCTTGGTACTGCAAGGGCTTGCGCGGCGCTGCCGCGGCACGCGGCAGCCTGATGCACGCCGAAAGCCTTGATGAGATCGCCAAGATATTTGACACGCTCTTACAACAGGAGGAACTGCTTTGATCGCCATTCTCAGCACAGATCCCATTTTATCCCGTATGCTGACATTGGAGGCAGAACGGGGCGGCTTTTCACTGACCGCGCCCGATGCCGCACGGCTTTGGCTGCTGGATCTCGATCACCCGCCGCGACCGTTACAGTGGCGCAGCGATACATATATCATCGGCTTTTCGGCAGAAAAAGCTACAAGCACGCGCGTGGACCTTGTGTTTCCCCTGCCCTACCCCACGAAGGAGCTACAGCGCATTATGCGGTCATACACAAATGCAGGAGCCTCCGATACCGTTTTGCGCCATTTGCCGGGCATTGCACTGGTGGGCGATAAAAAGGTGCCCCTCAGCCCTACGGAGGAAAGCCTTTACCTGCTCCTGCTGCGCCACTGCGGCGAAACCGTTGCAGAGGGAGAGCTTTTGGCAGCCCTTGGTGACAGCACCGCAACCACCAACGTATTACAGGTACATATCTACCGCCTGCGCCGCAAGCTTTCGATAAACGGCGCTTCTTATATCCGTGCTGTGCGCGGTAAGGGATACCGCATGGCATCGGTATCCGCGAGGTGAA
>CAZOWH010000056.1:0-1938 GCA_964583425.1 uncultured Lachnospiraceae bacterium | reverse complement strand
ACGAAAGCAACCGCCGCCCCCGTCGCCGTATTTGATTCCGGCGTCGGGGGCATTGGCGTGCTGCGAGAAGTGAGAAAGGCACTCCCGCATGAGGATCTGCTTTATTTCGGAGACAGCGCCATGGCGCCGTACGGGGAGCGCACAGCCGCACAGGTATGTGCGCTGGTGTGCACACACGCCGCACAGCTGTTAAAGCAAGCAAAAGCGCTGGTGCTTGCCTGCAACACCGCCACAGCCGCAGCCGCGGCAGAGCTGCGCACCCTCTACCCACAAATTCCAATCATTGGCATGGAGCCTGCGGTAAAGCCCGCGCTTGCCGCAGCGCCGCACCCAAAAATTTTGATCCTTGCCACTCCCGCCACACTGCGCGAGGAAAAGCTGCGTGCGCTGCTTGAGCGGCACCGCGGGGATGCCGATTTTTACCGCTGCCCCGCCCCGGGACTGGTGCGCTTGGTGGAGGCGGGGCTTGCCAACACCCCGGAAACCGACCGGTATCTTGCCGACATTCTCGCCCCATTTACGGGCGAAAGCAGCCCCGATGCCGTGGTTCTCGGCTGTACGCACTTCCCCTTTGCCAAGGCGGCGATCTCGCGCTTTTTTGGGGACCGCATCCCGCTTTTTGACGGCGCCCGCGGTACGGCACGGGAGACCGCGCGGCGTCTTCGGGCGGCGGGGCTGCTGCATCCTGCAAGCAAGCGCGGCACCGTAATACTGACCTCAAGCGCGCCACAGCTGCTACCGCTTTACCACAGAATGCTTACAGATTGAGGAGAAACGACAAAAAGCGTCAAAAACCGCTTTACATTTGCCAAAAAAGGTGCTATAATAACGATATCTTTCATTTACAACGCATAAGAAAGTTGATATAAGGAGCAGTACAATGACGAAAAGAAAAGGAAATTTAATGGGTGTGCGCGATGACATCAAGATCCTTGATGCCACCATTCGCGACGGCGGACTTTGCAACAATTTTGAATTCACCGATGAATTTGTTGCCGAGCTGTACAAAACAAATGTCAAATGCGGCGTGGACTACATGGAATTCGGCTACCGCGCCAGCAAGCAGATCTTCAAGGAAAGCGACTTCGGCAAATGGAAGTTCTGTAACGAGGAGGACATCCGCGCCATCGTTGGCAACAACGATACGAGCATGAAGATCGCCGTGATGGCAGACGTGGGCAGATGCGATTACAAGACCGACTTTTTGCCCAAGAGCGAAAGCGTGATCGATATGGTGCGCGTGGCGTGCTATATCCACCAGATTCCCGCCGCCATTGAAATGATCGAGCACTTCCATGCGCTGGGCTACGAAACGACCTGTAACATCATGGCAATCTCGCAGGTAAATACCGATCAAATAAAGCAAGCCCTTGATATGCTCTCCAAAACCTCTGTTGACGTGATCTATTTGGTAGACAGCTTCGGCTCTCTCTACCCCGAAAATGCTTGCGAGCTGGCACAGCTGTACATTGCCGCCGTGGAAAACACCGATAAAAAGATCGGCTTCCATGCACACAACAACCAAAATCTTGCGTTTGCAAACACGATCGAAACACTCTCCTACGGTGTTTCCTATCTGGATGCCACCGTGCAGGCAATGGGCCGCGGCGCCGGAAACTGCGCTATGGAGCTTTTGCTCGGCTTCCTGAAAAACCCGAAATACTCGCTCTACGATCTGCTGAAGTTTATTGAAAAATATATCCCTCAGCTGAAGGCACAGGGTGTGGTTTGGGGCTATGACCTGCAGTACATGTTTACGGGTCTTTTGAACCGCCACCCGAGAGAGGCGATCGAGTTTACCGCACAAAAGCGCGGAGATTATTTTGAGTTCTACAAATCTCTGCTGGATCACGATTGATCCTATAAAACAGGGGCATCTGCTATTTGGCAGATGCCCCTGTTTTTATTTTTTCGGGAAAACAATTTATTTCCAAGCGG
>CAZOWH010000055.1:4269-10332 GCA_964583425.1 uncultured Lachnospiraceae bacterium | reverse complement strand
TGCAAGCAGGCTACGCCATGCGGCACATCGGGCGGCGTGATGTAGGTATCACCCTCGACAATGACGCGCTCCACCCCGCCGATCGTGGCACGGAATTCCCCGTCGATCACGTAGGAGATCTGCGTGTGGGGGTGGGAATGCATCGCACCAACGGCGCCCTTTTCGAAGTGGACCTCAACTGCCATCATTTTTTCATTGTATGAAAGTATCTTCCTTTTGATACCGCCGCCAAGGTCGGTATACGGAACATCGGTATTTTTGCAGAACATAACAGCCTCCAAAAGTATTTTTGTTATTATTGTATCGCAACGCGGGGAGATTGTCAATCAAAATTGCGCGAAAATTCCTGCTCTCTTACATCTTTCGCGTTGTTTTGCGCTTTCCATTTGCTATACTGGTGGCACAGAAAGGAGTGTTGAACATGAAAAGAATGAAAAAAAGCATTTTGGCGCTGCTGTTATCGATACTGCTCTTGCTGACGGGCTGCGCAACCGTGCCGCCGACTGAGGAGGAAGGCACCGATACCGAGGCAGAAAATCTTGCACGCATTGCAGCACTGGAAAGCGAGCTGCAAAAGACACGGGAGGAAAATTACATAACGGAAAGCCAGCTGACACAGGAAATTGAGGATTTGAAGGCGAAGCTTGCAGTGCTGACGGGACAAAGCAGCAATACGGGCAACGGAACGGGCAGCAGCTCGATGATATTTCATTACCGCGTAGAAAACGGCGGTGCAACCATCACGGGCTATGAGGGCTCCTGCACGCTGGTGCAGATCCCAACGACCCTTGATGGCTATACCGTAAAAAAGATCGGCGAGCGCGCATTTGAGGGTAACACGGTGCTTGCTGCCGTGGTGGTGCCCGAGGGAGTGGAAACGATAGACTGGTTTGCCTTTTACGACTGCACTTCCCTGCTGGATATCACACTGCCTGCAAGCGTTAGCAGCATCGGGCATGCGGTATTTGATGGGTGCGCGGGTGTAACGGTGGTTTGCCCGGCAGGCTCATATGCCGAAAGCTATGCCAGAAGCTATGGCATTGCCTATATCAACACCTAAAACAATAAAGATAAGCAAAATAATGAATATAAATAGCAGTATTTTATCTTTACGAAACAGCATTTCCGTGCTAAAATAAATATATTACCTTATAGAAAAGTGAGGATACTGCTATGGATCATATTTTCCAGTTGAAGCTTGTTTCGGGCATGACCAAGGCACGCCTTGACGACCAGATGGTTGCCTTCCCGCAGCAAAGTGAGGCTACCGCACTGAAGGGCGATCGCTTCTTCTTCTCTGCGCTCACAAGCGTGAATGCTACGCACGGCGGCATCAACGCCTACATTCATGTGGAGAGCGAGCTTGCCCCCTATGTTACCACCTATGTGGTGGAGCACGTGCCCGTGCGCTTGCCGCATTACCGCGACAAGGCAGACCTTGATTACATTGATCACAAGCCGGGGCTTTACCCTGACCTGCTTCGCCCCACCAACCGCATTCACATGATGGACATGCTCCACCAGATCCTTTTTGAGGTAAACATACCCAAGGATCAGGTGCCCGGCTCCTATCCCATCAGCATAGTGCTGCGTGCAGGCGAGGAAAACGAGGTGGCTGCAACCGAGACCTTAACACTTGAGGTACTGGATGCAGTGCTGCCCGAAAGTGACCTTCTTTGCACACAGTGGTTCCACTACGATAGCCTTGCGGACTATTACGGTATAGAGGTTTTCTCCGAGCGCCATTGGGAGATCGTGGAAAACTTTATGACGACCTACGCCAAGGGCGGCATGAATACCATTCTTACCCCCATCTTCACCCCGCCTCTTGACACTGTTGTGGGCGGCGAGCGCACCACGGTACAGCTGGTGGATGTGACGGTGAAGAACGGCAAATACAGCTTTGGCTTTGAAAAGCTTGAGCGCTTCTGTAAGCTTTGTCAAAAGGTTGGCATTACCGACCTTGAGCTCGCACACCTCTTTACCCAGTGGGGTGCCGCACACGCCCCCAAGATCATGGCGACCGTGGATGGCGTATACCGCCGCATCTTCGGCTGGGAGACTGAGGCGACCGGTGCGGAATATATCGGATTTTTGCGTGAGTTTATCCCCGCGGTAAAGGCAAAGCTGGATGAGCTTGGCTACAAGGATCATTATTTCTTCCATGTTTCCGATGAACCGAACCAAAAGAACCTTGAAAATTATTCGGCAGCAAAGGAAGCTGTTTGGGAGCTTATTTGCGATCACCCCGTGCGCGATGCCCTTTCTAAATATGATTTCTATGAAAAAGGCGTTGTAGAGACCCCGATCGTGAGCAACAACCACATGGAGCCCTTTATTGAAAATAACGTGCCCGACCTGTGGACCTATTATTGCTGCTCGCAGGCAAAGGACGTTTCCAACCGTTTTTACGCTATGCCCGGCTACCGCGCACGCGTGCTGGGTGCACAGATGTATAAATACAACATCAAGGGCTTTTTGCAGTGGGGCTACAACTTCTACTATTGCCGTCTCTCGCAGTACCTCATCAACCCGTTCCTTGTAAACGACGGTGATTATGCTTACCCAGCAGGCGACTCGTTTGCCGTTTATCCCGGTGCTGACGGCAAGCCGATCCTTTCCCTGCATGAGGTGCTCTTTGAGCAGTCTCTCCTTGACCTGCGCGCCCTGAAGGCGGCAGAGGCTAAGGTAGGACGTGAGGCGGTGCTGGCGGCAGTTGACGCTGAGGGCAAGCTTGACTTTACGCACTATCCGCGCAACGAGGCATATCTGCTTACGCTCAGAGATACCGTAAACCGTATGGCGGCACAGGCGTGATGCGTTTCATCACGCAGTGAATCGGTCTTATGACGATATCAAAAAGAAAGCAGACTGCTTCACAGTCTGCTTTCTTTTATTATAGCTTTAACGTAGGTAAAACCTATCAAAGTTTAGCTATAGCTAAATATCCCCTTATAGAAGTTGTTGGAGCGTGTGACGGTTGCCGCGGGGGCGGGGTCAAGCCTTTCTTCACTGATGCCGAGGATATCCTCCGGGCGGATCCAAGGCTTGCCTTGGATCGCACTGGTTTCCTCGTGCGTAAGGTAACCGCGATACGTGGTAAGGCTTCTGCGATAGAAGCCATCCTTGATACAGCAGCCCTTTACACCATCGTTTAAAATGCTCATGATCATGGGAAGCATTTCGGATGCGTACGCGAGTGATGTGGAATTGGCAACTGCACCGGGAATATTTGATACGCAGTAGTGCACAACGCCGTTTACCACGTAGCGAGGATCATCGTGATGCGTTTCATGGCTGGACTCGATCGCGCCGGGATCGTCGTTTGAGATATCCACCAGCACCGAGCCGGGCTCCATAAGCTTCAGCATCTCCTTATCGATCAGAAAATCGGTGCGGCTCTTATCCCATTTCACGCAATTGATGACCATATCCGTGTTAGGCAGCACTGAGGCGATCGCCTCCTTGTTGCAGAGCATGGTGTTGATCTGGCTCTTATACTGAGAAAGCAGCGTGCGAAGCACACCGATGTTGATATCCATGACCGTGCAGTTTGCGCCGAGTGCGTGAAGCATTTCAAGCGCACCGCGACCGACAACGCCCGCACCGAGAATGAGCACATTCATTCTCGGTGCACCGGCGAAGCCGCCCACAAACTTGCCCTTACCGCCGTTTATCGTAAGCATGGACTCAAGACCGAAGAGCACACCCTGCTTACCTGCTGCCTCGCAATTCGGTGAGCCATAGCGGTGTGAGTCCTCTGCGGTAAAGGCGATGCATTTGCTTTTCAAAAGCGCATCGACCTCCTCGGGGTGACCTGCAGGGTGGATGCAACCGAGAATGATCTGCCCTTCTCTGATCAAGGGGTACTCGATAGGGGTAAATTCCTTTACCTTTGCCACCATATCGCAGCCTGCCCACATTTCTTCCATTGTGTCAACGATTTTTGCACCCGCCTCGACATACTTTTCATTGGGAAATCCCGCTGCCTTACCGCAATCGCGCTGTGCCCAAACCTCATGACCTGCAGCAATAATGCTCCTCACCTCGCTCGGTGTGGTGATTACTCTGAATTCCCCTTCTTTGATGTCCTTTAATATACCGTATATCATGTGTTTCTCCCTCAATTTTAATGTATTTTTTAACATATTTATTATCCCACAAACGCCTGTCTTTTTCTTGCCAAAAAATCACATTTTTATGCCATTTTTTGTCATAGAATGTTATCTTTTGCATTTACTGTGTTATAATTCAATTAGTTATAAATCTTATGATTACAAAAAAAGGACGATGCAACATGAAATTTACCACCGACTATAAGCTCGAGGAATTTATACTCAACACAAGCTGGGACAGGATTCCCGAGGAGGTGCGCTCGCGTATAAAGGGGTGCTTTATCGACCTCATGGGTGCACTGATCGTGGGAAGCAGATCGAGCCAATTTGAGGTAGGTCTTAAGCTTGCAGAGCGCATTTTTGCTCCCGGCGATATTCCGGTGATAGGCTCGGATAAGAGGCTGAGCTTTATGGGTGCCTCCTGTGCCATGGGACATTCCTCTAATGCATACGACATTGACGATGGACATAATATGACCCGCGCTCACCCGGGCACCTCTTTTGTTGGAGCGGTGCTTGCCGCTGCCTATGAGAAGAATATCACAAAAAACGAATTTCTCACCGCACTGCTTGCCGCCTATGAGACAACGATCAGATCAGGTGCAGCCATTATGGACTACTACAACTATGCCCACTCAAGTGGCACCTTCGGTTCTGTGGGTGTTGCGGCAGGCGTAGGAAAAATATACGGCTTTACACGCGAGGAGCTGAATAATGCGCTTTCGATCGCAGAGTTCAACGCCCCCCTTGTCCCCGGAATCAGAAGCGTAGAATATCCTTCCATGAATAAGGACGGTGTGCCGTTTGGTGTTATGATAGGAGCGCTTGCCGTATCTAATGCGATGTGCGGCTTTAAGGGCAACAAAAACTTGCTTGAAGCCGATAAATACCGTCATTATCTGGATGATCTTGGCGAGAAATATCAGGTTCTTGATCTGTATTTCAAGCCATATCCCTGCTGCCGTTGGGCACATCCGGCAATCGATGCCGTGATTGGCTTGATGAGCGCCCACGGCATTCGCCCCTCGGATATTGCGCATGCCACGGTGAGGACCTTCAAGCGCGCCACCCTTCTTTCCAAAATAGAACCGCAATCCGCAGATGAAGCACAGTATAATATCGCTTATCCCGTGGCAACCGCACTTGTTTACGGCAGCTTTGGCATAGAGCATGTCTTCGAGAGCAGCCTCCATGACAAGAAAATACTTGATATGATGAAAAAGCTCTCCTTTGAGGTTGATGAAGCGATCGATGCAAAATTCCCCGCCAAGAGAATATGCCGTGTCGAGATCGTTACAAATGACGGCAGAGCGCTGCTTTCCGACGAATGCGAGCCGCGCGGTGAAGCACACGAAAATATAAGTATCACATGGCTGGCAGATAAATTCCGCCGTATCACGACTCCCGTGATACGGGGCGAGGCACAGGAAATACTGATAGAAATGATCTCCTCTGACATCGATATGCCGCTGCGTGACATCATTGATAAGGTCAATGCCCCCGAAAACTGGATTTAAGAACACGTCAGATACAACAAAAATAACGAACACAGCAAAAACGAGGAACTCTTATGGATAATATGTTTCAACTAAAGCTGGTTTCGGGCATCACCAAGGCGAGGCTGCAGGATCAAATGACCGCCTTCCCTGCCTACAACACGGCAACTGCACTCCGCGGCGACCGCTTCTTTTTCTCGGCGCTTGCCTCGGTAACCACCACCATGCGAGTGTAAACGCTTACATTCACGTGGAGAGTAAGCTTGCCCCTTTATCACCACCTATGTGGTGGAGCACGTACCCGTGCGCTTACCGCACTGCCGCGACAGAGCGGATCTTGATTACATGGATCACGCACCGGGGCTGTATCCCGATGTACTACGCCCCACAAACCGCCTTTATCTGATGGACATGCTTCATCAGATCGTATTTGAGCTAAACACCCCGCAGGA
>CAZOWH010000055.1:0-4169 GCA_964583425.1 uncultured Lachnospiraceae bacterium | reverse complement strand
GATCGTACCCGAGCCGATCGTTGCCACCAACCACATGGAGGAATTTTTGGCACACGGTGCAAACAAGGTGCTGGTATATTACTGCTGCTCACAGGCAAAGAATGCTTCCAACCGCTTTATCGCCATGCCCGGCTACCGCGCGCGTGTGCTTGGCGCACAGCTTTACCGCACCGATGTGATGGGCTTTCAATCTTAGAATTTCAACTTCTATTACAGCAAGCTGTCGCAATATCTGATCAATCCTTATCTCATAAACGACGGCGACTATGCCTACCCTGCGGGTGACGCGTTTATCGTGTATCCCGAGGTGGATGGCACGCCGCTGCTTTCCCTGCGCGAGGTCGTATTTGAGCAAGGGCTTTGGGACGTGCGCGCCATGAAGGCGGCAGAAGCAAAGGTAGGTCGCGAGGCGGTGCTGGCTGCGGTAGAGGCAGAGGGCAGGATCGACTTTACACACTATCCGCGCAATGAGGCATATCTGCTCAAGCTCCGTGACACCGTAAACCGCATGGCGGCACAAGCGTGATGCAATGCATCACGCAATGAAACCCGTTGCAAAACGGAATAAATCGGGCTTTGCCCGATGAAATTCTTTGCGATGCAATCGCCTTGCAGCGAATAATAAAAATAAAGCAGACTGCCTCCGCAGCCTGCTTTATTTTGTTAATTTGAAAAATCGAAAACGGCTTTACCGTCCTCAAGACGCAGGGCGGCATCAAAGGGCTTACCTGTTTTTTTGGAAACAAAGCCCTTGATCTTAGAGGTCTTACCCTCGGTGAGCAACAGACGCATATTGGCGGTGGAAATTACTCTGCCGCAAATAGAGGTGTTCACACGAAACAAACAGCCCTCCTTATAGCCCGTACAGCCGTAGCTGAATTTGCCGCGGATCACGCGCTTACCGCATACGGGGCAATTGCCGACCTCCTCGCCGTAAACACCGATCTCGGTATCCTCCTCGATCGGCAGCTCCTTTTTGGCAAAGACCTCCTTTACCTCGGCGGCGGCAAGCGATACACTTTCCTCTACCGACATTTCACCGCGAAATACCTTTTTGAGTGCCTTGCCCATTTCGCTGGTGCGGAACTTATCCATGCGAATTTGAAGCCGATCAAGGCTTTCGATCAGGTATTCGCCGCCCGGCAAAATGGTGTAAACATCCTTGTTGAGGGCAATGTAGCCGCTCTTGCGGGCGTTATCGATAATACCCGTTCTTGTTGCCTCGGTGCCAAGCTCCAAGCCCTCAAATACAGCCTTATATTCCTCGCTGTCGTCACTGCCCACCGCATCCTCGGCGGCGGCTTTTTCATCACGAAAGGGATTTTTGAGGTAGTTGTTCAAGGTCTCGATGGTGTAATGCTTCGGGGGGGTAGTCTCCTTTTCCTTGGGGGCAAAGGCAATATTCACCACATCACCCTTTGCAAGCTTGGGAAGCACCTTATCCTTTTGGGTGGCATCATCATATTTCATCCAGCCGCGATCGATGATCACAAGCCCTTTCAGCAAAAATTCCTCAAGCTCCCCTACCGCCACCGTGATCTCGGTGCGCTCGGCAGTACAGGGCTCGGCGCAAAATACTGCCACAAAGCGGCGGAATACCGTGGCATACACCAGATTTTCACGCTCGGTAAGGTCTCCCTTTTTGGGGATCTTATAGGTGGGCGTCAGCGCGGAGTGAGACTCGATCTTGCTATCGTCAAAGATCTTGGGGCTATCCTTGAAGCACACGGCATAGCCAAGATTTTTGCATTGTGCAATGATCTTGCGCATTTTATCCTTCTCCGCCGTGGCAAGATACTCGGAGTTGGTGCGGGGATAGGTAAGATAGCCCTTTTCGTATAGCCCTTGGATGATGGCAAGGCTATCCGCCATAGACATTTTATGCTTTTTGCCAAGCACATTTTGGAGCTTTGAGAGCGAATAGAGCTTACCCGGCTGCAGAATATCCTTCTTGCGCTTCACCGATTTCACTACCGCCCCCGCGGCATTCATAGCAGAAGAGAGTACGGCTACCTTTTCTCTGCCCTCGGCTGTATCGTCAAATTTTTGCTTGCTTGTCAGCTCTACTCGCTCGCCGTTTGTTTCGGCGTTGCTGTAGGGCACCAGATACTTGCCCGGCACGAAATTGCGGATTGCCATATCACGCTCATAAATGGCGCGCACGATGGGGGCGATGACACGCCCCACGCGCAGCAGCGTACCGCATTTGATGGTGGCATAGCGCGTGAGATTGACACCGTACAGCCAATCGATATAGGTACGTGCCAGCCCTTCGTTTGCAAGGTTTTGGTAGCTTGTGGCATCACCGAGATTGCGCAGTGCCTCTGCAACGGTCTCGGGGGTCTGGTCGGGCAGCCACAGGCGCTTTTGCGCCTTGGGCGCCTTAAGTGCATGCTCCACGCAAAGGCGCACAATGATCTCTCCCTCGCGGTCGGCGTCGCCTGCGTTGACAATGGTATCGACATCGGGACGGTTGCAAAGCGCCGCGATGGTATTAAACTGCTTTTGCACGCCTGCATCCACGCGTTTTTTATCCTGATCACGGCGCAGCTCAAAGCGGAATTTTTCGGGAATACAGGGGAGATTATCAAGCGTCCAGCGGGCACTCAGCTCGCCACCTACATAGCTTTCGATATCGGCAAGCGAGAAAAGATGACCGAATGCCCAAGTGATAAGGTATCCCTCACCCTCAAGATAGCCGTCACGGCGGGCGAGCTTGCCAATACCCGCCGCGATATTGCGCGCAAGGCTTGGCTTTTCTGCGATAATGAGTACCATGCGGTCACCTCCCTTTTCATGCCTTGGCATCATATTCACTATTTTAACGCAAAACTTAAAAATAGTCAATCCATGCTTGACATTTTATTTTTTATAATCGTATAATGAAATATTGACACAACAAACAACCCCCAATGCCTTTTTGCATTGGGGTATTATTTTTGTATACGAGGATTTTGGCTAATGCCCAAAATATAGTCCACAGACACATTATATAGCGCAGAAAGCTTAATAAGAATATCTGTCGGAATGTCACGCTGTCCCAGCTCGTAATTACTGTAGACCTGTTGCGAGCAATTCAGTTTCCCTGCCACTTGCTTTTGTGTCATATCGTGATCCTCACGCAAATCCCTGATTCTTTTGTACATACGCATCCCACCTTTGAAATTATTATACATAACCGCATTTTGCAGTATTGACATTTACCGCATTTTGCAGTATAATTACTATGAAATGATATAAAAAGGAGGAATTAACATGAAACGCATCATTTCCATCGCTTTACTGCTCTGCTTGCTTCTCACCATGGTTGCCTGCGATATAACCGTCCACACGCCAGATGGCAATTCGACGCAAGTGTCAACAGGAGATCCTTCCAAAACACCGACCGATGATGCACCCACACCGTCTGATAACACGCCTGCCCCGAATCAGACCGCCTATGAAGCATATCTGAAATACGGCTTAGGAGTCGGTGTTAACGCTATTACGGGAGCCTATCTTGATGCAAATGCCTTTGCGACCAACGAATTTTTGGATCTTAAGGCACTGTCAGCGCTCTACCCCGAGCTACGCTCGCGGGCATCTACCGAAAGCGACATCGATGCAATCAAGGGCGAATCTATCGAGGAGTTTACCCATGATTTTTCCGCTACTTACACCAATGGTGTTAATGCCAGCTTGGGCATCGGTGGGGATTCCATGGGCTTTAATTCCACATTTTCAAATAAGATCAGCATAACCGGCAACTTCAAGATGAAGGAATCCACCAAGCAATACTACCTTCTTTCTTACCAAAAGATTGCCGATTGCGACGTTTATATGTCCAACCTTGAAAACACTCGCATAAAGGAAGGTAGCGTTTCTGCCCGCGCTGTGGCCGAGTTGGAAAAAATGCAGTCCCTTTCGGGCGAAGAGCTTGATGAGGAGATCAAAAAATTCTTTGATAGCTTTGGCACTCACATCGTTACAGGCGCCACCTACGGCGGCAAGGTCGAAATCTATTATTACACGCTCACCAACGACACCGAATGGAGCTCCGATATCGCCGTTGATCTTGCCACCTCGCTGGATCTCTCGCTGAAGGCAGGCGATGCGAATACGGGTGTGGGCAATTACATGCATGCCCAGGGCTTTTGCGATCTGTCCAACCGCCCGGCCGATGCGCCCGA
>CAZOWH010000054.1:0-10478 GCA_964583425.1 uncultured Lachnospiraceae bacterium | reverse complement strand
CTTGCGGCGCTTGACCGTGCGGCGCTCATTACCGAGGAGCGTGTTGCCGGCAGTGTGCGCTCTCACGTAAAGCTGCAGCTTGATGGGGGATTATTAAAGGTTATGGCATCCTCTGCTGCCGGCAGCACCTATGATGAGATCGAGGTAGAGCATGAGGGTGCGGATATTCTCATTGCCTTTAATAACAGATATCTCATTGATTCGATCCGTGCCTGCGAGGCGGAGACTGTGCGACTTGCACTTTCTTCTCCCTTAACAAGTGTAAATATTGAGCCCCAGGAGGGCGGTAGTGAGGATTGTGAGGATCTCTTTATGCTTCTGCCCGTTCGCATGAAGGAATAATATGCTGGCGAAAAAAATTACGTTAAGTAATTTTAGAAATATTGAAAATGCCGAGCTTTTCTTTCATGAGGGCACAAATGTGCTGTACGGAGATAATGCCGAGGGCAAAACGAACCTTCTTGAGGCGATCTATTTTGCCTCGATCGGAAAAAGCTTTCGCGGACAGCACACCAATGATGTTATTCGATTTGGAGAGAAGGAGGCTATTCTCTCGCTTGATTTTCGGGCGGGAGGGCGCGATCAAAGCATCGCGCTGTGTCTTGGAGGCGGCCGTGTACGCGCGGCGGAAAAAAACCGTGTAAAATGCCGCCGCATGTCCGAGATCGTGGGCAGCTTTAGGGCAGTTCTGTTTTGTCCCGAGCATTTATCCCTCATTAAGGATGGACCCGCCGAGCGACGGCAATTTCTTGATATTGCCATCAGCGCCGCCGAACCGCTTTATCTAGGAGCCCTACAGCGCTATAACCGCATTTTAAAGCAGAGAAATGCGCTGATAAAGAGTGCCGAGCGAGACAGAGCCCTGTTTGATGCTACCGTGGATATCTGGTCACGTCAGCTGGCGCATGAGGCGGCAACGATCGCAAAAAGCCGCAAGCGGTATATTGAAAAGGCTGCAGTATTTATGAAGGAATGCTTTGCCGAAATGACAGCTTCCCGTGAGGAGCCCGCACTCCTTTACATGGGTGTTGGCGGTAAGGATTTTTCCGATTACGAGGTTGACGACAAAACCGAAGAAATACTGTATAATAAGCTGACGAGCAATCATGAGAGAGAAATTGCGGCGGGCGCAACGCTTTGGGGAACACACAAGGATGATGTAGAGGTGACCCTCAATGGAAGATCCGCGCGCAGCTTTTGCTCACAGGGGCAGCAGCGCTCACTTGCGCTTGCGCTGAAAATTGCCGAGGGTGAGCTTTGCCGTCTCGATTGCGGTGAATATCCCGTGTTTTTATTTGACGATGTGCTTTCCGAGCTTGACCGCGGCAGGCGGGAATATCTCTTAAATCACATTAAGGGTAAGCAGGTGATCATGACGACCTGTGAAAAGGAAGGCTTTTCGGCGGATCATGTGATCCTTGTCAAAAACGGCACCTATCGGCAGCAACAGCAAACATAAGAGGAAATATCATGTTTTTACATGTAGGCAACAATAAGAATATCAGAAAAAAAGAAATTATCGGTATTTTCGATGCCGATACCGCCACGGTTTCGGTAACTACGAGAAGATTTTTATCGGGATCCGAAAAGCGCGGTGAGGTAGAGGCGGCAAATGAGGAAATTCCGAAATCCTTTATTCTTTACAAAAAAAGAAAAGGATATGGGATCTGCTTTTCACAGATCTCGACCGCGGCGCTGCTTGGCAGAAGTGAGCAGGGCGGACTCAGTGAAAATTTCAGTGAACAATAGCTGTTATGCAGCTTTTAGTCTGCAATAACAGTGAACAAAAGCAAAAGGAAGGTAAAAAATGGCAAACAACGAAGAAACAAGACAAGTATACGATGACAGCCAAATACAGGTGCTGGAAGGTCTTGAGGCGGTACGCAGACGCCCCGGTATGTATATCGGTTCCACTTCGCTGCGCGGACTTCACCATCTCGTGTATGAGATCGTGGATAACTCGATCGACGAGGCGCTTGCAGGAAGATGTAAGCACATTGAAGTAACGCTTTTGCCCGACGGCTCGGTTTCGGTACAGGACGACGGTCAGGGTATTCCCGGCGGTATTCACCCCAAAATGGGGATCCCTACGCTGGAGGTTATCTTTACCGTGCTGCACGCAGGCGGTAAGTTTGACGGAAACGGCTATGAATTTTCGGGCGGTCTGCACGGTGTGGGCTCGTCTGTTGTAAACGCGCTTTCCGAGTGGATCGAGCTCGAAAGCTGTTATCAGGGTCACCGTTATACCGAGCGCTTTGAGCGCGGTGCCGTGGCGCGCCCCTTTAAGGATGAGGGTATAACCGAAAAGCACGGTCTTTATGTGCGCTTTAAGCCCGATGCCGAGATCTTTGATGAGGTCGTATTTGACTATGAAACGCTTCTCAAGCGCTTACGCGAGCAGGCATTTCTCAATGCGGGCATTCATATCTCTATCACCGATCAGCGTGACAGTGAAAATGTCGTCAGCGAGGATCTGCAATATGAGGGCGGTATCAAGACCTTTGTTTCCTACTTAAACGAGCAAAAGCACTGTCAGGTTATTCACCCCGAGGTGATCTACATGCGTGCCGAAAGGGTAGAGGAGGAGCGCGGCAGAACCATTGCCGAGGTATCGCTCCAATATACCGATACCTATAACGAAACGCTCCTGACCTTTGCAAACGATATCAACACCATTGAGGGCGGTATGCATGAGGTCGGCTTTAAAAACGCCATGACCAAGGTCATCAACGACTATGCCCGCAAGTACGGACAGCTGAAGGCTGACGATAAAAACCTTTCGGGTGACGACGTGCGCGAGGGACTTACTGCCGTGGTCTCGGTAAAGCTGAAGGAGGCACAGTTTGAGGGTCAGACCAAAACCAAGCTCGGCAACAGCTATATGCGCGGCTTTTTGGAAAAGCTTGTAACCGAAAAGCTCTCCGAATATCTTGAAGAAAACCCCTCTGTCGGTAAGATCATTGTAGAAAAGGCAATGACCGCCAACCGCGCAAGAGAAGCGGCAAGAAAGGCACGTGAGCTGACAAGACGTAAAAACGGTCTTGAAAGCATGTCCCTACCCGGAAAGCTCTCGGACTGCACCGAGCGCCGCACGGAATTAACCGAGGTTTACCTCGTGGAGGGAGATTCGGCAGGCGGCTCCGCCAAGCTTGGGCGCGACCCTCGCTTCCAGGCAATTCTCCCTCTGCGCGGTAAGATCCTCAACGTGGAAAAGAGCCGCCTTGACAAGGTTTATGCCAATACCTCTATTATTCCGATCATTCAGGCACTCGGCTGCGGCATCGGTGAGGAATTTGACATCACCAAGCTCCGCTACGGTAAAATTATTATCATGGCGGATGCCGACGTGGACGGCTCGCATATTCAGATCCTGCTGCTTACCTTCTTCTTCCGTCATATGAAGGAGCTGATCGAGCAGGGACACGTGTATCTTGCAAAGCCCCCGCTTTATAAGGTCTACAAGCGCTCCGCAAAGCTTGGCGGTGAGCGCTACGCTTACTCGGATGCCGAGCGCGATGCCATTATCGCCGAGCTTGGCGGCGGCAAGAACATTGAAGCCGACCGCTACAAGGGTCTTGGTGAGATGGACCCCGATCAGCTGTGGGAGACCACCATGGACCCCGAAAAGCGCATTATCCTGCGCGTCACGATGGAGGATGCCATTCTCTGTGATCAGATCTTCTCAACCCTGATGGGCGATGAGGTCGAGCCCCGCCGTGAATTTATCGAGCAAAACGCCAAGTTTGCCGAAAATCTTGATATCTGATAAGGAAAGGAGAAAAGACAATGGAACACAAGAGTGAAAATATTGAATTTCCAAATCAGAGAATAGAAGACGTTGATATGGAGAAACGGGTAAAGCAGGCCTTTATCGAATACTCCATGTCGGTTATCATGTCCCGTGCTCTGCCCGACGTTCGTGACGGTATGAAGCCCGGTCAGCGCCGTATTATGTACGCCATGTATGAGGATCATCTGACCTCGGATAAGCCCTTCCGCAAATCGGCTACCACCGTAGGCAACGTGCTGGGTCGCTATCACCCGCACGGTGATGCCGCCGTTTACGGCACGATGGTGCGTATGGCGCAGGACTTTTCGCTGCGCTATCCGTTGGTTGAGGGTCACGGTAACTTTGGCTCTGTGGACGGTGACGGCGCCGCAGCTTACCGTTATACCGAGGCGCGCCTTGCAAAAATTTCCGATGAGCTGATGGCAGACCTTGAAAAGGAGGTCGTGCCCTTTGGCCCCAACTTTGATAACCGCCTGCGCGAGCCCTTAGTGCTCCCCTCCCGCTTCCCGAACCTGCTGGTAAACGGCTCGGTGGGTATTGCGGTGGGTATGGCAACAAATATCCCGCCCCATAACCTCGGCGAGGTGATCGATGCCACGGTCTACCGTATGGATAACCCCGAATGCACGGTTGAGGAGCTGATGGAGTTTATCAAGGGGCCCGACTTTCCCACTGCCGCTACCTGCTACGGTGTGAGTGGCATTATCGAGGCATACAAGACCGGTCGCGGTCGCGTGATGGTGCGCTCAAAGTGTGAGGTCAACGAGGAAAAAAATCAAATTATCGTAACCGAGCTCCCCTATCAGGTCAACAAATCGATGCTGGTGCAATCGATCGCCGCACTGGTGCGCGATAAAAAGATAGAGGGCATTACCGATATCAAGGACGTATCAAACGGCAGAAACGGCATCAATATCATCATTCACTACCGCCGTGATGCAAACGGTCAGGTCATCCTCAATCAGCTCTATAAAAATACCCAGCTGCAGGATACCTGTGCCATCAATATGCTGGCGCTGGTCAATAATGAGCCTAAGGTGCTCTCGCTTCCCCAGATTCTTGACCACTATATTGCCCACCAAGAGGAGGTCATTACCCGCCGCACGCAGTTTGAGCTTGATAAGGCAGAGGCGCGTGCACATATCCTTGAGGGCTATAAGATCGCCAATGACAATATCGACGAGATCGTAAATCTTATTCGCTCCACCGCATCGATCCCCGATGCGAAGGAAAAGCTGATGGAGGGCTACGGACTTTCCGATACGCAGGCACAGGCGATCGTGGAAATGACGCTTGGTAAGCTGACGGGGCTTGAAAGACAAAAGATCGAGGACGAGCTTGACAAGCTCCATGCCCTCATTACCGAGCTGCGCGGTATCCTTGTAGATGAGCAGAAGATCAAGGATATCATCAAGGAGGAGATCTCCGAAATCCGCCGCAAATATGCCGATGCACGCCGCACCGAGATCGTGACGGCAACCGATGAAATTGATCTTGAGGACCTCATTGAGCGCCACGACTGCGTGATCACGCTCACGCATGCGGGCTACATCAAGCGCCTGCCTGCCGATACCTATGCCGCACAGCATAAGGGTGGCAAGGGCATTATCGGCATGACCACCAAGGAGGAGGACTTTATCGAAAAGCTGATGGTGGTGCACAGCCACGACTATCTCATGCTCTTTACCAATACGGGTAAGGTATTTATGCGCAAGGCATATCAGATCCCCGAGGCATCGCGTACCGCAAAGGGCACGAATATCATCAATGTGATCGAGACCGTGCCGGGTGAGATCATTACCGCTATGATCTCTGTTTCCGAATTTTGTGACGACGATTACCTTACCATGGTAACGAGAAACGGCGTTATTAAGCGCACCCTTCTGAAGGAATACGAATATCAGCGCAAGGGCGGTAAGATCGCCCTCAACCTCGATGAGGGAGACGAGCTGGTGTTTGTGATGCACAGTAAGGGCGACAGAGATGTGCTTCTTGCTACTCATGAGGGCAGTGCGGCACGCTTTAGCGAAAGCGCGGTACGTCCGCTTGGCAGAACCGCACGCGGCGTGCGCGGCGTGAAGCTGCGCGAGGGCGACTATGTTGTGGGCGCCGTTATTGTAGACGACACGAAGCAGCTGATCACCGTGACCGAAAACGGCTACGGAAAACGCACCCCGTTTGAGGATTTTCGCGTAAAGGGCAGAGGCGGTCTTGGCGTAACCTGCCATAACCTCACCGAAAAGACGGGACTTCTTGCCGGTATTGCTGCCGTTACAGATGACGACGACCTGATGATGATCACCAACCTCGGTACCATCATCCGCACACCCGTGGCGCAGATCAACACCTATTCCCGTACCGCTGCTGGCGTTATTGTGATGCGCCTTGGCGAGGGACAGAGCCTGGCGGGCTTCTCGAAGGTGGCACATGAGGAGGCAGTTCCTGCGGAAAGTGCCGAAGCTGGTACGGAAAATGCAGAAAACGCGATTGCTGCGGAACAAATTTCCGAAACGCCTGCTGCAGGTGGCGATGATGAAAATAGAGATTAATTTCTCTTAAGAATTACTGCCGCACTACGTCTGCCTTCTCTGGAGGAGAAGGCTTGAAGAAATGCAGCTATTAAAGTAAACAAAACGACAGCCCCGAGTATGCTTTAACATATTCGGGGTTGTCGTGAGAATACCCCCAAAGGGGGTAAAAAACAGGAGATCTTATGAAAAAACGCCTGATAGCCGTGATCGTGGCGATCGCGCTTGTGCTGGTGTCGCTCGGTGTGTTTTTGATCGTGCGCCATGTGCGTAACAACCGCCCGCCCGAGCTTGCCGCCATTCGTGAGCGCGCGATCACGCTGATCAATGCCTCACATGAGATCAATGAGATCTTTTGGGGCGAGGGGCTTGTAACCTATCCGCGTGTGTACCACGAATATTACGAACGGGTGCCGTTTTATCTTACAAAAACGGAGAATGCTTACGTTTATGCCCCCGAAAAGACCGATGAAACAAAAACACTGTACTATTACACCTTTACCGATGCTGCGGTAGGAGAGATCATTGCTTATCAGTATTGCCTTTCTCCCGAAAGCGGTGTTTATGTGGATGTGGAAAAGGGAGATGCCCTGACGATTGCAGATAAAATCAAATACCGTTATGCAAAAAAGACGATCGAAAAGACAGAAGAAGCGATCTTTTCACTGGGGGAATATTACTATGTTGCCCTGCCCGAGTATCAGGAGACCAGCGCGGAATTTTATTACACCACCTCCGATGAGGAATATTACGATTATGTGCGTTTGGATAACGAGTATTTGTCAACCGCCGAGATCAAGGAAAAGGCAGAGACCGTTTATGCCGAGGATTTTCTTTCCTCGGTCTATGAAAGCATATTTACCGGTATTACGGTATCGGACCACGACAGTGGGACGCTTTATGCGCGGTATATCGATTATACCGATACGGAGGGAAACACCTATCTGATGAAATCAAATACTTGGAAGGCGGCAAGCGTGGCACGTGTTTATCTTTACGATACCATACGTATGAGCGAGGAGCGCCGCAGTAATGCGAAGGATGTGTACCTCGATGTTGATACCTATGTGCCGGGAAACGAGAATGAAATTGAGACCATTACCGTATCGCTGACCCTGCAAAACGGCAACTGGTTTCTCAATTCTGCCACCTATTGAAAGGAGACTGCATGATGAAGCAACAACCGACCGTAACCGTGCGTATTCCCGAGGATCTGCTCCGCCAGGTGCTGTATCTTTGTGAGGCAGAGCGCCGCACACCACAAAACCAGATTCTGATGCTGCTGCGCAACAGCGTTGCCTACTTTGAGCGCAGTAAGGGAAAAATGGAAAAGGGAAAGCTGGCGGGCTACGATATCAGTGCCTACCTGCCCAAAGAGGAAGAATAAGGGGGCAGCGGTATGCGTAAAACGATCTCGATCATCACACCCGTTTATAAGGTGGAGGAATATCTCCCCCGCTGTATTGACAGCATTTTGGCGCAGACCTATGCCGATATCGAGCTGATATTGGTGGACGATTGCTCACCCGACGGCTCGGGCGTCATCTGTGATGCCTATGCCGCACGCGACAACCGTATCCGTGTGATCCATCAGGAAAAAAACGGCGGTGTGGCAAAGGCACGCGTGGCGGGTCTTGCTGCGGCAACGGGTGAATATATCGGCTTTGTGGACAGTGACGACTGGGTAGAGCCCGATATGTATGAAAGGCTGCTGGCGCTCCTTCTTGAGCACGGCGCGGATATTGCGGAATGCTCCTACTATAACGATTGGCAGGATCGCCGTGAGGCGGTGGAGGAGGGCGGCGCTGTGACCGTATATTCTCGCACCGAGGCGCTGGCGGAGATCCATTCCTTCCGTATTCAGCAGGATATACTTTGGAGCAAGCTCTTTCGCCGCGAGGCAGTGCCGCACTTTGACCCCGACCGTGTGGTGATCATCGGCGAGGATTACAGTGTGGTGGTGCGCTCCTTTGAGAAGATAGAAAAGCTGGTACATGTTGCCGCACCCTACTACCACTATTTCATGCGTGCGGGCAGTGTGTGTAATGCTGGCTATACCGAGCGGCACAGAGCCGTGCTTGAAAACTGGCAGGAGCACCGTGTGATGCTTTCGGAACGGTACCCCGAGATCAAGGGGCAGATCACGGCAAAGATGCTCTATCAGGAAATGGCGCTGCTGGTTGCCATGACCAAAAACAAGAATTATGACAAGGAAGCCATTAAGATCATTGCACGGGATGTACGTAAAAATTTCTTTGTGGCATTGAAGGCGAAAAATAAGCCCTTATCCTTCCTTGGCAGCCTTTGCATGACCTTTGTTTCGCCCCGCATTCTCATGTGGGTATATCGCATGACAACGGGCAGAAAAAAGAAAAAGGAAATGGCGTGAGGGAGTGGCGCATGCACTAAATTGCAGCGCTGCAGCTGCGTGAATGAATTGCGCCTGTGGGCGCGTGAGAAGAAATGAAAAGAGCAGGAATTAGGGAGAAGCACTCCTTGGTTTCTGCTCTTTTTGTGTGCTTTACGGTGAGGGTCTCTTGTGCCGGTGCGGCGCTTTTACGGCTAACATCAGTTTTCCGACAGGGCGGCGAGCAGCAGCTGCACGGCAAGGCAAAAGCCCTTTGCAAAGATCAGTGGCTCCGACACTCGATCAAGCTCGGCATGGCATTGGTCAAAGGCATCAAAAAGCAGCTTTCCTTTTTCATCCAAGTATTGATTGAGGGCTTTCTCTGCCTGAATGAGCAGTCGGTGCTTCTCGTGATATTCCTTGGTATCTGCGCCAAATTCCTCAAGTGGCGAGATTTCTCCGTTCCATAATTCGTGCAATATGTTTTTCATGACGACACTCCTTACTACATTCATGTTGTTGCATGCGCTATTATACACCATACACGGTGTAAAGTCAAGAACAACATACATGTAGTATGATATAATCTACTTGTTGTACAAAGAAAGGAGAAAAACATTATGATTTTTCACCAAAGATTACGAGATATGAGAGAAGACCATGACAAAACACAGGCAGAAATTGCAGTCTTGCTTCAAACGAGGCAGCAGCAATATGCACGCTGGGAAAGCGGACAATGGCAAATGCCCATAGAGCATTATAAAACGCTTGCACGTTACTATAACGTTTCACTTGATTTTCTCGCCGGTCTTGTGGATACTCCACGAAAATTGAGATAAGTAAGCAATATTTGCAAAGGATAAAATATGTACCTTTATCAAAGATTAAAAGACATAAGGGAAGATCATGATAAAACGCAATCTCAAATAGCAGAAATCCTCGGAACTGCAAGAGAGCAATATAATAAATATGAGCTCGGAAAGCAGGAGCTTCCCATGCATCATTTTATTACGCTTGCAAATTTTTACAATGTAAGTCTTGACTATCTCGCAGGAATTATTGATATTCCGCGAAAATTAAAGTAACTTAAGGGGATATTATGTACTTTTATCAAAGATTAAGAGATATGCGTGAGGATAACGACTTAAACCAAACACAAATAGCCAAGATCTTAAATACTACACAAGAGCAGTACAGCCGTTGGGAGCGTGGCGCATATCAAATGCCCATAGAGCATTATAAAACGCTCGCACGTTACTATAACGTTTCACTTGATTTTCTCGCCGGTCTTGTGGATACTCCACGAAAATTACGATAATAAGCATATTGTATGTGCCAATAAACATTTTCCAAAGGTTTTGGGTGAGGGAAAAGGAATGTTTTTGCCGTAGGCAAAAACAGGAAAAGGGAGAGGACTTTTGCAAAAGTCCTCTCCCTTTTTTCCTGCCTTTTATTCTAACCTCATATCGCCCTCTTTGATCCAGCCGATACGGCGGAGCAGGGCGGCAAACGCGAGGGAAAGCACGGCGGGCAGGATAAAGCAGATGAGCACAAGACCGATCCAATCAATTGCACCGACGGTTGCGGGATAAGCGGGGTCAAACCAACCGAGAATGATACCGATGGGACCGAGCAGACCGCAGGTGCCCATACCGGAGTTGATAGCGGCACCGTACATTTGTATTTTAAACACACACGTGGCAAGCGGGCCCGTGATGGCGGAGGCGAGCGTAGGCGGGATCCAGATACGGGGGTTGCGGATGATATTGGGCATTTGGAGCATGCTGGTGCCAAGCCCCTGTGAAACAAGACC
>CAZOWH010000053.1:0-10713 GCA_964583425.1 uncultured Lachnospiraceae bacterium | reverse complement strand
AAACAAAACCGCTTTCGCTGCCATGCTTGTGACAGAAAAAAGCGGTTTTCTTTTTATTCTCTTTTGTGTGTTTTTGCTCGGCGCTAAATGAGACAGCCCCTTTCTTTTTACAATTCGGCATATTGCCCAAATGTCATGAGGGCTGTCGGCGAAAGCCCCTTGACAGGGCTTGCTGTCTTGTAAGCATTTTGCTGCATTTTTGGTTAAAATGTAGATTTTTTCCGTGCAGCATTGACAAATGCAAGCGTTGGATGATATATTTATGATGTACACGCGCATGTGCGCGCAGCGCTCAACATGAAAGGAGAGCAAGCATGAAAAAACAATTGCGTTTGGTTCTTTTTGCGGTTATGGTGCTTTTGATGATCACTGTTACCGCAGTAGCGGCATCCGCCGCTACTCCCTTCAGTACGGGAGAGAACAGCTATGCTACACTTGAGGAGGCGGTTGCTGCCGTCTCTGACGGCGGGATCGTCACCGTGACAGAAAATGTCACACTGTCCGCCGATGTTACACTTTCCTCCGCTGTTGCCTATACCATCAAGGGCAGCGCAGGCGCCGAGACCATCACCTTTACCTCGGGTGGCTTGGTGATCACGGCAGGCACCGTCACGATCGAGAATATCACCATCGTGGCAGAAGCCACCAACACCGTGACACTGAAAAACTCTGCCACTAAGCTGACCGTCAAGGACGGCGCACGGATCGAGTCGAAGGGCACCTCGGATATCACGGGTCTGTCCGTGACACTTGCAGGCTTTTCTACGCTGACGGTTGAGGGCGGCACCTTTTACGGTGCGATCGGCGCAACCGACACTATCGCTGCCGCAGGTGCCTATATCACAATCAACAACGGCACCTTCTACCCAAACAGTAATACCCCTGCAGGGCAACTGCTGCGCACCAACAGAGCACGATTTTCGTTAACTATCACCGGCGGCACCTTCAATTATACAAGCAAGAGCACTAGCTCCTCCGCTCTGCTGTATTCCAATTCCAACACCGCTACCGTAACCATCACCGGCGGCACCTTTACCGCAACCGGCAACACGCCCGCCCCCCTGCTTTATTGCGGCCAGGGCACCTACAGCATCAGCGGCGGTAATTTTTATTCTTACATCACCGGTCAAAAAACTGATACTGCACCGGTTTTGTACGTATCCGGCAGTGAGACAGCTACATCCAAGTATACCGTCTCGGGTGGTTGCTTCTATGCCTGCGGCAGCAGCTATTCCTATCCGGTCTATGTGCGCGCCTGCACCTCTATGAAGATCACGGGCGGCTTCTATACATATGCCGATACGCTTGCAAGCCCCGATGATATCAATCTCACCAAGGCAGATGGTGACCGTCACCTCAGCTCTAACGGTTATAACTCTTGCTTTGGTGTGTATATTGCTACTGCGGCGCCCGTGCGCATCAGCGGCGGCACCTTTATGGGCGGCGCCAGCTACAGCGCCTTTACCGTTGGCTCCTGTGTTGCCGATGTGGTGATCTCAAGCGGTACCTTTTACGGTCACCGCGCCGTGGATACCTACGCCACAGGCGGCACCCTTACTATTGTGGGCGGCAGCTTTTATCCCAACCCCGGTCAGGCAAATGCAAAGCTGCTTGATCTTCGAAGCGCCGCGGCGGTCGTCAACGTTTACGGCGGCACCTTTAACGCCAATTATACCGCAGCGGGCAACATTAGCGGCGGCGGTGTGATCTATTTTGAAAAAGCGGGTAAGCTCAACATTTACGGCGGCACCTTCAGCTGTAATACCACCGCCTCTTCAGGCTCGCTGATCCGCTTGGCAACGGCGGGCACCGTGCAGATCGGCACGGGTAGCTATACGCTTGATTCTGCTACCTACACCGGCGAGGGCCCCGTTATGACCAAAAACGGTGTCGGTGCACTGATACGCTTGGCAGCGGATGGCGCAAGCGCAGTGATCGATGCAGGCAGCTTCACCGTCGGCGACACCTCTGCCGCAATATACGGTGCCGCAAACGGTACCGCCACGGTAAATAACGGCAGCTTTATCGCAGGCGATACGGCTACCGTTGTATATACCACAGCAATCTGCACGATCACGGTCAACGGCGGCACCTTTACCGCGGGCGATACGGCTACCGTGATGCACCTTTCGCACGGCAACATTACCGTGAACGGCGGTACCTTTAAGGGTACGGGTGCTTGTATTTTCGAGCTCGCACTCCCGAAGGATGCGGGCAGCTTTGAAATCGCGGGCGGCACCTTTACGCTCGGTATGCCCACTGCCACTGTCGCAAAGGGCGGTGCGATCATTCGCACAGGCATGGGCGTGATCGCACAAAATGCGGGGCAGTACTATGATCCCACCGATATGTATTGTATCTCCTCGGCAGATATTCTGCTGTCGGGCGGTGTGTTTGTGGATGACCGCACCACCAACAATCAGATCATCGATGCCACGCTTGGCGAGTCCTGCGTGATCGTGGATGGCGCGGTGCTTCTCTCGCGCTACAGCCAAGCCTATTTCATTGATGTAAACGATGCCATTGCCACCGATATCCTCATGACCCCCAATGCCGCTATTTGTACCTACAACGGCAACACCTATTACTGCTATATCGGCGCAAGAAGCAAGGATAGCGGCAAGGCGCCCGTGATGGAGGTGGGTGCTGCGGTTACCATTACCACCTCCTATGAGGGCATTCGCTTTGCCTCGGAGATTCCCGCCGAGGTCGTTGCCGCACTGCCTGCGGGCTACACCTTCGGCACGCTGATCGCACCCGCGGATTATGTTGTAGCGGCAGGTGGCTTTACGCATGCATTGCTCGGTGCACTGCAAGCCTCTACTCCCTCGCTTGGTACCGTGTATGTGGATATCGTTGCCAAGAACAGCATTCGCGCCAACACGGATGGCAGCATTTCCTTCAGCGGTGCGCTTATTGCGCTGCAAGAGAAGAATTATACCCGCAGCTTGGCAGCGGTTTCCTATATTTTGTCGGAGGGCGTTTACTATTACAGCACCTATGATGCGGCAGAGAATGCGCGTTCCATGGCGTATGTTGCCAAGGAGGCATACACCTCTGTTGCGGATATCCCCGACGAGCAGCACCTCAATTATTCGATTTATAAGTTGGGCGCCTTCAGCGCCTATACCGAGACGGAGCAGGGCATTTTGAAGACCTACAGTGCCTACACCCATACATGGGATTCCGCCACCGTCACACCCTCCACCAATATCTCGGTCGGCACCGATGCCAGCGCCAATCTGCAGGCGGCGTCAACCGCGCTGGGTACAACACTCTCGGGGCTTGGCTACAGCACCTCGGGTGCCGCGATCCTTGTAGGCAATACAGGGGATGCCGAGATCGCCACCGCGCTCTCGGAGATCGAGGGGCAGGGCTATTACATCGGTGCTATTAACGGCAAGATCGTGATCGTCGGCACCACCAATGCGCTTACCATGCAGGCGCTTGCTTACTTTGAGGAGACCTGCCTCGCGGATGCAGCCTCCGATGGCAGTCTTATCCTTTGGGAAAGAGTCAATTCCAATGTGAAGATGATCTCCCTTGGTAGCGACACCTCCTTTGTGTTCCAGCATACCCGTGACGGTAACACCATCGAGCCCTACACAAGCAGCACACGCCTGAATGCCAATATCGCATTTAACACCGGCAGCAACCACCTTTACAACTATGAGGATAACCCCGAATTTGTCGATTACCCCGTGGTAGCCGCCATGGAGATCGGTGCTGTGCTCGATGGCTCTGCATCCAATTACTGCTATGTGCCCGATAATCTCCAATTCGGCGAATACACCATTCATGTAGGTATCACCGAGCTGGCGTTAGAGACTCTGCTTGCGGGTAAGGATGTGGGGTATTACGGCTATGCGATCAAGGATGGTAACATCATCATTTCCTCCTTTGACGATGCCACGCTCCGCCTTGCAAAGGAGCTCTTCCTCGCCGATGCCGTTGATTTTGTAACGGAAAGCGGCACCTATATGATGCCTGCTGATTATGCGTGCGAAAAGGGCTATTCCGATGGCTTTACAGGTGCCTTCAATAACTATTCCGATGATGCAACCATTCAGGCAGGTGCCGATTATGTTGCCGCCGAGCTTGCATTGCTTGTAACCGACTTCCCGCGCCCCGCAGACCTTCAGCTTTCGGGTGCGGTCAATGTTGACAGCAACTCGCTTGAGCTCTACTACCAAAATGCCACCGCCGCCGATTATACCGCATATTGCGCATTGCTGGAGGCAAACGGCTATACCGCGTATATGGCAGAGCGCAAGGTAGAGGGCAATTACTTTGTAACCTACTATAATGCCACCACCAATATCACACTGCATGTGATGTACAATGCATATCTGTATGCCGAGCGTGAGACGATGTTTACCGGTACACAGCTTTCCGAAATGTTTACGCCCACCCTGCGTGTGATCGCAGCCAAGGTGGATGGCTCAAATATCAATTTGCTGCCCGAGGAGTTTTTGCGTGTGTCCGAAACGGGCAAGCTGACCGACAGCAAGCTCACTGTTGTGCAGATTCATCAGGATAATGTTGGTTTTTGCTACGTTTACACCCTTGAGGACGGTACCTTTGTTGTGCTTGACGGTGGCGGCGGCAGCTATACCACCGAGGATGCAACCAATCTTTACAATGTTCTGACTGAGCTGCATACCGAGATCCACGGCTCCGCACCCACTGCAAGCAATCCCATTGTGATCGCGGCGTGGTACATCTCACACGGTCACGGTGACCACTATCCTATGATGCAATACTTTATCAATACGTATTGCAATCAGAGAAAAACTTTTATGGGTATACCGTACGGTGATTATATTTCGGTGGCGCGTGTCAATGCCGTGATCGGTAACTTCGCCTCCAATGATGAGATCTACAATTCGATGGACCCCAATCAGACTTTGCCCAACAAGATCGGTACAGATAACTGGTACAAGACCAACGGTGTTGCAATTCCTTATTATAAGGTGCACACGGGGCAGCAGTTCTTTATCGGCAACCTTGAATTTGAGGTCATCTATACGCATGAGGATATTCATCCTTGGGGTATGATCTACTTTAACAATACCTCCACCGTGATCCGCTTAACGGTGCATAATACCGACGGCAAGGGCAATATTATCGAGGGCAGCACCTCGATCTCCAATATGGCACTCGGTGACCTGCAGGCACGCGGCAGCATGGTCATGCGCGCTACCTGGGGTGATTACCTGAAATCCGATATCGTGCTTTCCGCGCATCACGGCGGCAACGGTATTGAGGGTGAATGCTATGAGCTTATTAATGCACAGATCATTCTTTGGTCGAACGTCGCAGAAGGTGTAGATGGGCTTTGGAGCGCCACCTCTACCTCAGCTTACGTGAGCGAGAACCGCGAATGGCTGGCTAACACACGCTGGTATTACATCTTTACGGTGCGCGCTTATGAAAAAACGCTTTCCTCCGATGAATATTACAACCTGACCATGACCATCACCGAAAACGGCATCGCAGGACTTTACGAGGGCGGTGACGATGAGTTTATTGCGGGGCTTACCAACATTGCCGGCGGCTCAGCTGATACCACGCTCTCCTACGGTACCGGTATTTTCGATGGTAGTGATAGCTACACGGGTGACGGCTATCTTGTCCACCGTGACAATTTCGAGTTTGAAATGCCCGTGGTCTCGCTTCCCGGCGATATTGACGGCGATTTTGATGAATTCGGCGGCGTTGCCACCATTCCCAACTGAGTTTTTGCCATTATCTGAGTAAAATTATCGGCAATGCGCCGTGGCGCATTGCCGAAGCCAAAAGGCACCATCGCATCGCGATGGTGCCTTTTGAGTTTAATTTGATTTTACAGCTTTGCCACAAGATCACCGATAAAGTAGAGCAGCGGCAGCGTGGCAACAGAGAGTAGGGAGGAGGTGCCAACGGTTTGCGCGGCGTAGCCGGGCTTGATGCCGTATAGCTCTGCCAGCATGGTAATGGTGGAGGCACTGGGCAGCGCCGAGATCACGGTGCAGAACATTACGATCTCATAACTGTTTGCCATGCCGAGCGTGCATACCTTGGCGATCACGCAAATAATGATGGGCAATATGATCAGCTTAATGGCATTAAAGAGATAAATACGCGGATTTTTGACCATCTCGCGCGGGCTCTGCGTGGCAAGGAGCGCGCCCGTGATCAAAAGCGAGATCGGCATGCAGAGGTTGCCCATGTAGCCGCAGAAATCCACGATCAGCGCAGGGATCGGCACCACAGCCTTGAGGAGATAGAGCACAAGTCCGATGGCGCAGGGAACCGTGCCGAAGTTGAGCACTGCCTTTTTTGGTGTTAGCTTAATATCATCGCGTCCGCGCGACAGCAGATAGATGCCGAGCGTCCAGATATACACATGGAAGCCGATCACAAAGAACGCACCGTAGAAGATGCCGTTTTCGGGGAATACCGCCGCGAGGATGGGGAAGCCGATAAAGGCGCAGTTGGTAAAGGTGAGGGCAAATTGCGAAAGCTTTTTCTCATCGGGATCCGAGAAGGCACGTCCGCACAGCATAGCGATCACACCCATTATCGGGTGGAGGATAAAGCCGATGCCAAGATATAGTAAGCCCTCTTTAAAAAGCTCCCAGCTGTAGTCCTTGCTGATCAGCGACCCGATGATGAGGAGCGGCTGTCCGATCTCAATGATAAGCTTTGACATGCGGTTAGAGGCAACATCGTTGATGATGCCGCGCTTGCGGCATAGAAAGCCCGTCGCCATCACAAGGAAAAGCACGGCAATAATGGTTAGCAGATTAAAAAATGTAGTAAGATCCATTTGAATACCTCAATTCATTTCGTCAAGCTTGGCGCGCAGGCGCTTCATATCTTTTAGCATATCCTCTTTTTTGCGTGGGTCGCGCAGCAGATATGCGGGGTGGTAGACCGCTGTCATTAAAAAATCGCCCTTTTGAAACCACTCGCCGTGTTCCTTGGTAATGCGAAAATCCGGCTTGATCAGCTTCATGGCGGAAATGCGCCCCAAGCATACGATCACCTTTGGGCGGATCAGGCGCACCTGCTCGCGCAGATAGCCGATGCACGCCTCCTCCTCGGCAGGCAGGGGATCGCGGTTTTGCGGCGGGCGGCATTTTAGAATATTGGCAATGTACACCTTTTCGCGCGGAATTTCGACCGCTTCAAGGAATTTATTGAGAAGCTGCCCGGCGCGCCCCACAAAAGGGGTGCCCGAAAGGTCCTCCTGCTCACCGGGTGCCTCGCCCACAAACATCAGCTCCGCCTCACGGCTGCCCGTACCAAACACGCAGTGCGTGCGCGTGTCGCCAAGGGCGCATTTGTGACAGCTGCGGCACTCGTTTTCAAGTGTTTCCCAGTCCATTGTTATTCTCTCCGTTTCATATGGAAAATATAAACATCTTTCATTATAGCAAATATTTTTACAATGTGCAATATCTAAAATTATTTTTTGTCAAACGGTTTACTTTTCCATGTGTATGTGTTAAAATGGCGGTAGCAACGCAAGCAAAGGCTTGCGGGAAAAGAGGTATTGCAATGAGAATTGAGGATATTGATAAGAATTTGGTGGTGGAAACCACCATTACCGAGCCCGATATCGTTTGGTTTAACGTAAGAGACCTGCCCTTCAAGCTCTACGGCGTGATGTATGATGAGAATATGGGCTGCTATACCCGCATGCCGCAGGCAACCGCCGAGGCGATCTCCAAAAACGTGGCTGGGAGTCTCAACCGTTGCACCGCGGGCGGTCGTGTGCGCTTCCGCACCGATTCGCGCTATATCGCCATCCGTGCCGTCATGCAAAACGGCTCGCCCATGGTACATATGCCCTTAACGGGTCAATCCGGCTTCGATCTCTATCGCACCGATGCCAAGGGGAAGGATCTTTATTACCGTACCTTTGTGCCGCCCCGCGGCATGACCGAGGGTTATTCCTCCGCACATTGGGTAGAGGGCACCGCTGCAGACTATACCATCAATTTCCCGCTCTATGACGGCGTAAAGGAGCTGTATGTCGCACTCAAAAAGAATGCGCACCTCAGTGAGCCCACACCCTATGAGATCGAAAAGCCCGTGGTTTATTATGGCTCCTCGATCACGCAGGGCGGCTGCGCCTCGCGCCCGGGCAACGCTTATCAAGCCATTATCAGCCGTCACCTTGGTGTCGATCACATCAACCTCGGCTTCTCGGGCAGCGCCAAGGGTGAGCTTGGCATGGCTGAGTACATTGCAGGGCTTGAGATGAGCGCCTTTGTCATGGATTATGACCATAACACCAATAACGAGCAGCATCTGATGGAAACGCATGAGCCCTTTTTCAAGGCAGTGCGCGCCGCAAATCCCGATCTCCCCATCATCATCGTTTCGGCGCCCAGCGTGCTGCTGAAGGGGGATGAAAAATTCTCCTACGGCAGATTTACCGCTCGCCGCGCCATCGTGCGCCGCACCTATGAAAACGCACTGATCGCAGGGGATAAAAACGTATCCTTTATCGATGGCGCCTCGCTCTTTAAGGGCGCCGATTGGGATGCCTGCACGGTTGACGGCACACACCCCAACGACCTTGGCTTTTTCCGCATGGCAACGCGCATTGCGAAAGATGTAAAGAAGGCGTTGAAGAAATGAAAATTGAAGATCTTGACCAAAATTTAAAGGTGGAGACCACCATAGAGGAGCCCGACCTTGTCTGGTTTGATGCCAAGGAAGCCCCCTTTTTGCTGACGGGTGTTTTGTACGATGCCGAGATGGGCAGATACCTGCGCGTGCCGCAAGCGGTGGCAAAGGACATTTCCAAGGGTGTTTCGGGTAGCCTCAATCATTGCACGGCGGGCGGCAAGCTGCGCTTTTGCACCGATTCACGCTACATTGCCATTCGCGCGGTCATGGCGCATAATCGCGTGATGTCCCATATGCCGCTCACAGGACAGTCGGGCTTCGATCTTTACCATGTGGTAGAGGGCAGGGAAACCTATTACCGCTCCTTTATCCCGCCGCGGGATCTTACAGACGGTTATTCCTCAGGGCACGTGACCACGGGGACTTATACCGATTATACCATCAATTTTCCGCTTTACGACGGTGTGAAGGAGCTGTATATCGCGTTGAAGCGCGGCGCCCGTATCGACGCCCCCACACCCTACAAGCACGAAAAGCCCATTGTCTATTACGGCAATTCCATCACGCAGGGCGGCTGTGCCTCGCGCCCGGGCAATTCCTATGAGGCAATGCTTTCCCGTATGCTCTCGGTCGATCATATCAACCTCGGCTTTTCGGGTAACGGCAAGGGCGAGCCCGCGTTTGCCCGTTATATTGCCACGCTCGATATGAGCGTGCTGGTGATGGATTATGATGCCAATTCTCCCTCCGAGGAGGCGCTCCGCGAAACGCACTATCCCTTTTATAAGATCATTCGCGAGGCACGCCCCGATCTCCCCATTGTGTTTATCAGCAGCTCGGGCATTTTGCTGCGCCCCGTGGTTGCGGCAGGGGACCGTCGCGTGCGCCGTGAGATCATACGCGAGAGCTATAACCGCGCGCTTGCCGAGGGTGATCAAAACGTATATTTCATTGACGGTGCCGAGATCTTTGCAGGTGATGCCTGGGATGCCTGCACCGTAGACGGCGGTCACCCCAACGACCTTGGCTTTTACCGCTACGCCTGCCGCCTCGAAAAAACCCTGCGCCCGCTTTTAAAGTAAAAGCGTGGAAAATAAAAAGCACGTATGATACCGCTGTGTCATAAGTGCTTTTTTGCGTTTATCTCCCATCCCGGAAGTCACACCGATAGGCTTGCATTTTCGTGGTAAACTATTGGTATGAAGGGAGTGTTGATATGAAATTTATCACAAGCGAGCAAATCGAAAAATATCGGGATCATTTAATTGATGAAGAAAAATCAAAGGCAACGGTCAATAAGTATGTGCATGATGTCTATGAATTTGAAAAATGGATTGGCGCGCAGGCACTGTGCAAAACGATTGTTCTTGCTTACAAAGCATATCTTTGCGAACGCTATGCCCCTGCAAGCGTAAACGCCGCGCTATCCTCGCTTAATAGCTTTTTTAACTTTATGGAATGGTACGATTTGCGGGTAAAAAGCTTGAAGATCCAAAAGCAGATATTCGCCTCCGTCGACAGGGAGCTGACAAAAGCCGAATATGATAGGCTTTTGCAAGCGGCAAAGCAAAAGAAAAACGAGCGGCTGTATCTTTTGATGCAAACGATCTGCTCCACGGGTATCCGTGTTTCCGAGCTGCGCCATATTACCGTAGAGGCGGTGGGGCGCGGTGTTGCCGAGATCAATTGCAAGGGCAAGCGCAGACAGGTGTTTTTGCCAAAGCAGCTTTGCCGGATCCTCGGGCAGTATATTAAGGAACAAAAAAGAAAAAGCGGCGCCGTTTTCGTAACAAAAAACGGCAATCCGCTGGATAGATCAAATATATGGTCAGATATGAAAAGGCTGTGCAGAGAGGCGAATGTGTCGGAGAAAAAGGTGTTTCCGCACAACCTCCGTCACTTGTTCGCGCGTACCTATTACAGCATACAAAAGGATATCGTGCGCCTTGCCGATATTCTCGGTCACAGCAGCGTGAACACAACGCGCATCTACACCATGGAAAGCGGCGATATCCACCGCCGCCAGATCCAAAAATTGGGGCTTTTACGGTGCTGAGCGCCACGAAAAAGAAAAGCACCACATAATTG
>CAZOWH010000052.1:0-10733 GCA_964583425.1 uncultured Lachnospiraceae bacterium | reverse complement strand
TCACGGTCTCAATGATCCAGCGGATCAGGGTCTTGGGCACATCGCAGTTCACACCGTACATGCTCATGTGGTCGCCGTTATAGGTGCACCAGCCAAGCGCCATTTCCGAAAGATCGCCCGTGCCCAACACAATGCCACCGCGCTTGTTGGCAAGGTCCATCAGGACCTGTGTGCGCTCGCGTGCCTGACTGTTTTCATAGGTTACGGAAAAGTCGTTCGCATCGTGTCCAATGTCCTTAAAGTGCTGCAAAACCGCATCACGTATCGGGATTTTCATTGCCGTAACCCCCAGCCTTTCCATTAGCTCAAGGGCGTTTGAAAGAGTGTCGTCCGAGGTTCCGAAGCAGGGCATGGTGACCGCAGTAATGTTGGTGTGCGGCAAGCCAAGCTTATCCATGGCACGAATGGCAACCAGCAGTGCAAGGGTGGAGTCAAGACCGCCCGAAATGCCGATGGTCAGCTTGCCGCCAATCACACCGAGACGGCGCGCAAGCGCCGAAGCCTGCATCTCAAATATCTCGGTGCAATGCCTCTCGCGTGTCTCCTTGTCATCAGGCACAAAGGGCAGACGGCTGACCTTTAGCAGTTCGCCGTTCGAGGTGGCAAGAGAAAGCGGCAGATCAACGGTCTCCACGCTCTCTGCGATGCCGTAGTGAACAGCACATTCACCAAAGGTGCGGTTGTGGCGGCGATCGTGGCGCAGTCGGCCGAGATCAAGGTCGCAGGCGAGTAAGTAGTCCCCGTCGATCAGCTGCTCGTTTTCCGCCTCGATTTTGCCCGCAAGCGCCATCATGCCGTGCCCCGAGAAGATGAGATCGGCGGTGGATTCATCCTTGCCGGCACCTGCAAACACATAAGCGGTTTTGGTGCGCGCTGATTGCTCAGTGACTGCAAGGCGGCGTTTTTCGCGCCCCGTTACCACCTCATGTGCGGCGGCGAGTCCGAGAATGACCTCTGCTCCTGCCAAAGCAAGCAGGGTAGAGGGGGGCAGGGGAGCGGCAAGATCCTCGCAGATCTCAACGCCGACTGCCGTGCCGTCAGCAGCACGGAAGATAAGATCGGTACCGACGGGGACGGTGAAGCAGCCAAGCGTGTGGAGCGTGGTACCGCCCAGTGCTGCGGCGGGAGAGAAGTGGCGGCGCTCCTCACCGGCACCGTAATTCGGCAAAAAGGTCTTGGGCACAGCACCCACGATCTTGCCGTCAGACAAGAGCACGGCACAGTTATATACCTGTCCATCGATCAGCAGGGGAGCACCCACTGCCACCAGCATATCCTCGGGTACAGCATCCGCAAGCAGACAAAGCGCCTCAGCTGCGCGGTCAAGCAGGAGGTCGGCGGCAAAGAGATCGCCGCAGGTGTAGCCCGTAAGCGAAAGCTCGGGAAAAACCAATACGGTTGCCCCTTTTTCGTGCGCTTCTTCAATTTTTTGTTCGATTTGTGCGGTGTTGTAGGCAACATCCGCTACGCGCAATGAGGGTACGGCGAGTGCCGCACGCAGAATGTCTTTCATGATAAACCTCCGAGACGCGATAATAGTTCAACCTTTATTTTAGCATATAATTTTCGAAATTGCAATGCGCGAGAGAAAAAATGTAAATGCATGCGAAATTTCGCATGCATTTACACTATTTTTTAACCAGATATTTGCGCATATCGATGGCACAGGCAATGAGGATAATGAGACCCTTGATGATATATTGCATGTTGGCATCTATGCCAAGGAAGGTAAGCCCTACAAATATGAGGCGCAGCAGCACCACACCGAGAATAACGCCGCTGATCTTACCTGTGCCGCCCACAAAGGAGACACCGCCGATCACGCAGGCAGCAATGGCATCCAGCTCGTAATTCAGCCCCGTTGCCGCACTGTTTGAGCCGATACGCGCTGCTTCAATAAAGCCCGTTACGCCATACAACACGCCCGCAAGCGTAAATACAAGGATGATGACACGCTTAACGTTGACGCCCGAAACATTGGCTGCCTCGGGATTAGAGCCCACTGCAAACATGTTTTTGCCAAAGGCGGTCTTGTTCCACACCACCCACATGGTGGCAGTGATCAGGATCACGTACCACACATAATTCGGGATCGGCGTACCGCCGAGAGAAAAGAAGCTACCCTTGATAAAATTCGTGTATGAGGGGTCGAGACCCGAGATCGATTGTCCGTTGTTGTTGCCGGTCATCAAAAAGAGCAAAAGCGCGCCGTATATGATCAGCTGCGTGGAAAGGGTCACGATGAAGGGATGGAGATGAAAGGTTGCGGAGCAGTAGCCGTTGATAAAGCCTGTCAAGGCGCCAATGGCGATCACGATGAGAAATACTACCGGAATGGGGAGTGTAGAAAGCCCCGGGAACATTTTGCCTGCATACCCCGTCATTTGCAGCAAAGCCGCCGAAACGCAGGCAACCAATCCTACGATACGCCCTGCCGACAGGTCTGTGCCCGTGAGGATGATAGCCCCCGCAATACCGAGCGCGATGGGGAGATTTGCGGCGGAGAGGGAAATGATATTAATGATAGATGACCATGACAAAAAGCGCGGATTGAGGCATTGAATGAGGATGATGGCGGCGATCAGAAAAATATAAAGGGAATTGTTGATGAGCAGTTCGCCAAAGTAAACACGGCGCTCGGCTTTGTCCATGGATTTGATTCTTTCGATATATTTGCTTTTCATACGATAGCCTTTCTGCTTACCGTTACACGTTTTTTGCGGCAAGAGTCATAATTTCCTCCTGTGAGGTCGTTGCCGCCTCCACCTCGCCTGTGATCTCGCCGCCCGACATGACGTAAATGCGGTGACATATACCGAGCAGCTCGGGCAGCTCACTTGAAATGACCAAGATCGATTTACCGCGCGCGGCAAGTTCCTCAATGAGCTGATAGATCTCATACTTGGCACCCACATCAATGCCTCGCGTCGGCTCATCGAGCAGCAGGATCTCGGGGTCGGTGAGAAGCCAACGCCCGAAAATGACTTTTTGTTGATTGCCGCCCGAAAGGGTGCGAATCTGGGTGGCGCGCGATGCGGTTTTGATAGATAAGCGCTTGATCAGTTCGTCGGTTTTTGCGGCACGCTTTCGGTCGTTGATCAAGATCTTGCCGGAAAGAAAGGAGGAAAGGGCGGAGACGGTGGTGTTTTCGGTAATATTGAGGATGCCGAAGATGCCCGTGGCGCGCCGCTCCTCGGTAACGAAGGCAAAGCCGTTTTTCTTTGCTTCGCGTGCGGTTCTGTTGCGGATTTCGCGCCCTTTAAAATATAACTTCCCTGATTCTCTGGCGGATATACCGAAAATGTTCTCAAAAAACTCGCTGCGCCCCGCACCCGCAAGTCCCGCAAGCCCTACGATCTCACCGCGGCGCAAGGAAAGCGATACGTTCTTCACTTTTTGATACCGGGAGGAGATGTCTTTGGCTTCAAATATCACCTCACCCGGACTTGAGATCTTGGGCGGAAAACGGTTGGAGAGCTCGCGACCAACCATCAGGCGAATGATCTTTTCCATAGTCATTTCGGAGGCGGGCGCTGTGGCAACATTTGCGCCATCACGCATGACGGTAATATCATCGGAGATCTTCAATATCTCCTCCATTTTATGCGAGATATAGATGATACCGCACCCGCGCGCCTTGAGCATGTCAATGATCTCGAAAAGGTGTGCTACCTCGCTTTCCGTTAAGGATGAGGTTGGCTCATCAAGCACAATGATCTTGGCGTGGTAGGAGACCGCCTTGGCGATCTCAGCCATTTGACGCTCGGCTACCGACATGGTGGACATGATGCGCTTGGGATCAATGGAAAGACCGAGATTTTGGAATACGTCCACAGTCTTTTTCTGCATTTCACGCTCGGAGGTGAAAATGCCGAGGCGTGTGGGGTAGCGCCCGAGCCAGATGTTGTCCATCACGTTCCGCTTCAAGGCTTGGTTGAGCTCCTGATGCACCATGGCAACGCCGCTCTCAAGCGCCTCACGCGGATTTGTGAAGCGCACCGGCTTGCCCTCAAGCAGGATCTCGCCCTCATCCTCGGCATAAATCCCAAAAAGGCATTTCATTAAGGTGGATTTTCCCGCACCGTTCTCGCCCATCAGTGCATGCACGGTGCCCGCGCGCACCGAGAGAGAAACGCCCTTCAGTGCGCGCACGCCGGGAAAGGTTTTGCCGATGCCGCGCATTTCCAGCAAAACCTCGCCTTTTTTTATACCGTTAGCCGACATATTTTTCGTATTGGATGCGGATCTTTCTGACGTTTTCATCTATCACAAAGCTACCCGTGTCCGCCATCAGATCGCGCCCCTCGGTAAGAGCATTTTTTGTCATGTGCAGGAGGGCATCTGCCATTCCGCTTGCATCCTGCTTGATTGTTCCGCTCATTTGTCCGTTTGTGATGAGATTTTTAGCTGCATCGGTGGCGTCCACCCCAAATACGGGGATCGATGGTGAAGTGCCGCCTTTGTTATAGCCTACGGCATTCAATGCCGAAATTGCACCCTCTGCCATACCATCGTTGTTACAGATCACAAGCTCGATCATATTGTTATTGGCGGCGTTGTATTCGGTTAGCGCTGTGGTCATATATTCGTTGGCAGCAGTTGCGGACCATAAGCCGTTTTTATCAACCAGATAGCCGTTTGCATTTGAAGCATCATAAAAGCGCAGGGGCTTTTTGCCTGCATCCGTTAAGACCTTGTTTGCTTCCTCTACGCTGTATTTGGTGCGGAAGATCGCCTCGTTGTTGCCTTCCTCACCCTTGAAGAGGACATAGGAAATCTCGCCGTCCTTGTTAAGGTCATACGTGTCAAAGTTTGCAAGCAAAAATTCACCGACCAGCTCGCCCTGTAAAATGCCTGCTTCCTCTGCACGTGTTCCCACATATGCGCATTTTTCATAGCTCTTAACCACCTCGTCGCCAACCTCACGGTTGAAGAAAATAAGCGGTACATTAGCCTCTTTTGCAAGCCCGGCGATCTCGTTGGCAGCATCGTCCGAGCCTGTATTTACAATATTGACCAAAATTGCCTTTGCACCCTTTGTGATCGCCGTACGGATCTGCTCGGTCTGTGTGGTTTGGTTGCCGTTTCCATCATAATTCTGATAGGAAATGCCGGCACCCGAAAGCGCGCTGTCAAGCGCGGTGCGCACCGAGGAAATATACGTGTCGCTATAACTATAGTAAAAGACGTGAACATCTGCATTTTGCGTGCCGCCGCAGCCCGCAAAAAGCGGTAGGGCAAGGCAGAGTATCAGCATCAAAGCCAAGAATTGTTTTTTCATGATCCATTCCACCTTTTTCGTGATTGGCGCGAGCTTCGCGCTTTGGTGTTAGTGTGTCACCGCGCCGAACGGATTATGAATGTCACGGCTTGGAAAAGCATACCGATTATGTGAGATGTAGGCGGAAATGGAATTACGAGGCGACATTCACTTGTAAATGTGAATTTTTTGTAAAAAAGTGCGCGATGACGCGCATCGTGACAGCGTAGAAAATAAACGGCAAATTTTGTCTATCCTGCACAAAAAAATAAATGAAGCACATTTTGCCACAATGCGGGGAGAAAGAAATTTCAAAAAAGGATTTGTTAAATATTATTTACTTGCGTTTGCGTCTGAAAGCAAAAACTTGAAAAAAGCACCAAAAATGGCAGGTTGTTTCTTTTGGCACGGCAGCCTTTTTTTAAAAAAAGTAAACACAATTTAACTCGAAAAAGAAATTGTGTGAAAAAATGACGAATTTGATGCAAAAGCCACGAAGTTGACCTTTAGGTGCAAAGTGTATTGCAGCTGTGACAAATGCGCTCGTGCGCATTATGCGCGAGAAAATTGTGCTTGACTTTGCGGGGCTTTTCGTGGTAAAATGTTGCCATACACCGAGGGCTGTGCCAAAAGCATAGGCTTCGGGTGTCTGCGCGGCATGGACCGAAAAAGCGGAATGGCGCTGTCGCCGTTCCGATGTCTTTAACGTGCGTGCGCGTTGCAGGCATGCGTTGTGCACGATCGGCAGTTTGCCGAGTTGTGCAAAAATCAAGAACTGCAAGTTGCAGTAAGAGGAGGAAAAACATGAAAAAGAAGATGCTCCAACGACTTCTTGCCTTGGTCTTGGCGGTCACTTTTGTTTTCGGCGGCTCGCTGACAGTCGGCGCAGCTACCGAGGACATCGACTCGACCACTGACACGACCTTGGCGGAACTCAGGGAACAGCTCAATGCCGATTCCTACGAGGCGTATATCGCAGAATATGCCGACGTCCCGAAAGCTACAGCGCCTGTTGTGATTGCGGGTGTGAACTACAAGGAATCCAAAAACGCCAACGTATCGGTCATCGTGCGTGACGGTAACGAGCTGCTCTACACGCCTGAAACCGGTTCGGTTACTTGGGAGGTAGAGATCCCCACCACGGCAAAATACAGTATCGTGATCGAATACTTGCCCAATGATGCAGAGGATGCAAAGACCTCTTCCATCGAGCGTATTCTCAAAATCGACGGTGCCATTCCGTTTGCCGAGGCACGTTTCCTGACCCTGCCCAAGACATGGCAGAATCAGTATGTTTACGCTAAGGTGTTCGCCACCAAGGAGGTTGCGGTTGCCGATATTCAAGCGGCGGCTGTTACTGCCGGCTTTGCCGCAGCTGAGACTGTGACCGAAAACGGCGAGACCTTTGTGCGTTTGGAGATCCCCAAGGTGTGGACCTCGGCGCTTGCCGATTTTGTTACCAAGTATACGGTGCGCTTCTTTACCGCCGATATCGACGATAACGAGCTGCGCCCCAGCATGGAGCAAACGCCTGTGCTCGGCACCTATGAGCTGCGTGATGCCGACGGCTTTTACGCAGAGAGCCTTGAATTTGTATTTGAGGCAGGCACACGTACCATCACGCTGGAGGCGGTAAATGAGCCGATGTCTGTGAAATCCATCATGCTCATCCCGCATGAGAACCTTGAGGGTTATGATGCATATTTGAAGAAGTATCAGGATGCAGGCGTTGCCGCTTCCGGTACCGATACCCTGCTGATCCAAGCGGAGTATGTCGGTGCTACCTCTTCTCAAACCATCTATCCTATTGAGGACCGTACCGATGCGGCAACCATGCCCTCCGATACGACCTGCACCGTGCTCAACACCATCGGCGGTGAAAAGTGGCAGACTGCGGGCCAGTGGGTGAGCTACACCTTTAAGGTAAACAACAGCGGCATGTACAATATTGCCGCGCGTTATCGCCAGAATGTGCTTGACGGCATGTATGTATGTCGTTCGCTTCGCATTCAAAGCAGCGGTGTCGGCTCCGATGATATTGGTTACTATGACGGCTCCATTCCGTTCAGCCAAGCATCGCAGCTGCGCTTCAACTACAACTCCGCATGGCAGTCTACACTGCTCAATGACGGCACGGTAGATGAAAACGGTGATTTGGTTGCCTACCAATTTTATTTTAAAGAAGGCGTGGAGTACACCATCACCTTTGAGGTGGGGCTTGGCTCCAAGGGTGACATTGTGCGTCGCGTGGATGCTGCGTTGTCCGCCATCAACAATGACTATCTTGCTATCATGAAGTTGACCGGTGCCGATCCCGATGAATATCGTGATTACGGCTTTTCCCGTGTCATGCCTGATGTTATGATCGACATGATCCTGCAATCGCGTGAGCTCTATGCGATCGCCGCAGAGCTTGCCGAGATCGCAGGTGAGAAGAGCTCCAATGTGGCTACCCTTGAAAAGGTTGCTTGGCTTCTTGACCGTATGGGCACGAATGAGGATGAGATTGCAAAATATCTTGATCAGCTCAAATCCTATATCGGCTCTCTCGGTACATGGGTAAGCGATGCTAAGACCCAGCCTCTGCAGCTGGACTATCTGGTGGTTCAGCCTCTCGGCGGTGAAGCTCCTCAGGCAAAGGCGGGCTTCTGGCAGGGTCTTGTGCACGAGCTTTCGAGCTTTGTGATGTCCTTCTTCCGTAACTATGACCGTATGGGTGCTACTGCGGAGGAGACCGACAGCTCAAGCACGATCGATGTGTGGCTTGCCTACGGTCGTGACCAGGCGCAGGTTATCCGTAACCTGATCAATAATGACTACACTCCCAATAGCACGCTGGGCACCACCGTAAACCTCAAGCTCGTAGCCGGCGGCACACTGCTGCCTTCGGTTCTTGCGGGCATGGGTCCCGATGTTTACATCGGCCTTGGTGAGGACAACGTAATCAACTATGCTATCCGCGGCGCGTTGCTGCCGGTCGAAAATATGAAGATTGATGGGGTTGAAGGCTCCGACTTCAAGTCCGTGACCGAAAACAACTTCAATGATGCCGCAATGGCGGTGCTTGGTATTGAGGATGCCGACGGTGTTTACCACTGCTACGGCTTGCCCGAAACGCAGAACTTTACCATGATGTTTGTTCGTGAGGATATTCTTGCCGATCTTGGCATCGAGATTCCGCAGACATGGGACGATGTGCTTGCTGCCATTCCGACCCTGCAGGCAAACAACATGCAGATCGGTATGCACAACGACTATAAAATCTTCCTTTATCAAATGGGCGGTACGCTCTTTGCCGATAACGGCATGCGCATCAACCTTGATTCGAACATTGGTCTTGAAGCGTTTGATACGATGTGCAACTTCTTTACCATGTATTCCTTCCCCAAATCCTATGACTTCTCCAACCGTTTCCGTACAGGCGAGATGCCGATCGGCTTCGCTTCTTACAACGGAACCTATAACCAGCTGATCGTCTTTGCGACCGAGATCCGCGGTCTGTGGAGCTTCTATCCGATGCCCGGCATTGAGCAGGCAGACGGCTCGATCAACAATGTAAGCGTTGCAACCACCTCCGCAATCGTCATGCTCAATGGCTGCGGTAGTGCGGGTGGCGAAGAGGGTGCGCTTGAGCAGGCACGTGCGTGGGAGTTTATGACTTGGCACGCAGGTGCTCAGTGTCAGATCGACTACTCCAATGAGATGGTAGCTATCATCGGTCCCTCTGCAAAGCATGCAACGGCTAACATTAATGCTCTTAGCCAAATGCCTTGGACATCCAAGGAGTATCAGCAGCTTTCCAAGCAGTTCAATAAACTCGCATCTATTCCCAACTACCCCGGTAGCTATATCATTGGTCGTTATACCAACTTCGCATTCCTTGCTGCATACAACGATAATGCAGATCCTACCGAGGAGCTGCAGAGTTACATTACGATCATCAACAAGGAGATCACCCGTAAGCGTGAAGAGTTCGGCCTCGAAACGCTTGAGATCGGTCAGACCCTCAAGAGCAAGCGCCTTGATGAGCTTGCCGCTGCGTGGGTGGCTGATGTGAAGGAGCTTGGCGAAGATAATTCGCTGGTAACAGCCGGCAAGGCGATCCTTGGTGATATTTTGGATGATATCGCACGCGAGGATTACGACCTGGTTGAGTATCACGTGCTTGAAATTGCACTTGCGGAATTGAAGGCACTGGATGCTACGTCATTTGCAGATACGATCAAAGCCGTCGAAAACGCGATCCTTGTGCTGGCGTGAGCTTCGGTTACATTATAATTTAGCGCTGTAAGGAGAAAAAACATGTCAAAGAAAAAAGCGGTGATCCGATCGGATATGACACGCGCACAATGGACATGGAAAGAGATGAAACGCAATAAGGTTGCCTACGCAATGGTAGCGCCCTATATGCTCATATTCACTCTTTTCACCGTCGTGCCGGTGCTTCTTTCGATGGTGATCAGTTTAACAAACTTTAATCTGCTCCAGCCCCCGACGTGGGAGGGACTGAATAACTACATTCGTTTGTTCCTCGACGACGATATTTTCATCATTGCTTGTAAAAACACTCTGATCTTTGCCATTATCGTAGGTCCTGTTTCCTACATGATGTCTTTGATGGTAGCTTGGTTCATCAATGAGTTGCCTCCCAAGATCCGTGCGGTGGTAACCCTTATCTTCTATGCCCCCTCCATTTCCGGTCAGGTATACCTTATTTGGGGTACCCTGTTCTCCGGTGACTCTTATGGTTGGGTAAACGGCATTCTGCTCGATCTCGGCGTGATCTCCACCGAGATCCAGTGGTTCCAGGATGCAGACTACGTCATGCCCCTTTGTATCGTGGTTGCACTTTGGACCTCGCTCGGTACCTCCTTCCTGTCCTTTATCGCGGGTCTGCAGGGTATCGACCGTTCGATGTATGAGGCAGGCGCTGTGGACGGTGTACGAAATCGTTGGCAGGAGCTTTGGTACATCACATTGCCCTCTATGAAGCCCCAGCTGATGTTTGGTGCCGTTATGGCAATCACCTCCTCCTTTGGTTTCGGCGGTGTTGTTACCGCACTGTGTGGCTTCCCGTCCGTCGACTATGCGGCACATACCATCATGCACCATTTGGATGACTACGGCGGCCAGCGCTTCGAGGTTGGTTATTCCTCGGCGATCGCAGTTGTCCTCTTTGCTATCATGATCGGTGCCAACATGCTGGTCAAGAAAGTGCTTTCAAAGGTGGGTCAGTAATATGTCAAAGAAGCTTCGTACAAGAAAACATAAGGTCGTACTCAACCGCTCGACCGGCGGTGATGCGGGTATCAGCGTAATGCTGATCATCTTGGGTGCTTTCATGTTTCTGCCCATGGTATACGTGGTCATGCAGTCCTTGAAGCCCCTTGATGAATTGTGGATGTTCCCTCCGCGATTCTTCGTGCGCAATCCTACATTTAAAAACTACCGCGATTTGTTCATGCTGATGACC